>JAMOQV010000208.1 GCA_027068615.1 Helicobacteraceae bacterium
ACATTATATTTTTTAGCATAGTATTTTAAGAGTAGTTTTTGTAAAGTTGGTTCTATAGATGGTGCAAACCAAGCATTGTTACTTATGGCTATAACATACTTTACATCCCCTTGATATATCTCATCACAAGTTGCTTCGTAGCATATAGCATTACGAAATTTTACACCTTTTATCATAAAATCAGTTGGTTTTTTAGCTGTTTTAAAGTCAGATGCTCCTGCAAAAAAAGTATCGTTTATAAACTTTTGAGCAAATTTTGGTAGTGGTATATACTCTCCAAATGGTACTAAAACAAGTTTTTTTGCTATTTTATATTTACCATTTTGAAATACATAAGTTACATTGTAGCTTTGGTTGTTTTCATATAAAAGAGTTCCTGCTACTATAGTTATCTTTTGAGATATAAGTAATAGTTGTTCTAACAGAAGTGGATTTTTATTCATATATAGTGGAAATACTGATTCGGGTAGAACTATCACATCATACTTTTTATCTATAGCATTTTGAATCTTTTTATATATAAGTTTTATAGTTGGATTTAGCTGTGATGGTTGCCATTTTAGTTCCTGTTTTATATCTGTTGATGCTAGTTTTATCTTTAATGGTGCTAAAGTTTGGTTGGCTTTTGTAAAATCAAGTGCAAATATTAGTAGAAAAAGTGGTGCAAATCTAAAAGGTTTATCCATATATTTTGGTAAAGCTAATGCTAGTAAAACTAATATAAGTTGGTATTTAAAGATGCCTATATAACTTTGGACAAAAAGTAACTCTATTTGCATCCAGTTAAAGTCAAATGGTTCAACAAAACTTACCAAAAAGAGTAAAACAGCTCTTAGCATAACACTTTTAGTAAGTGCTAAAACACCAAAAAACAGCATATAAACAAAACCAAATCCAATAGTGATAAATGGTGTCATATATCCAACACCATTATACTTAAAACTATACCCAATCCAGTAAAACCAAAGCAGTCCTATGCTAAAACCAGCAATCAATATAGATTTTTTAGGAGCATAAAGTAAAAGTGCCAATGCTGATATACCAAAGATGGTATTTAAAAGTTTAGAAGTTATGCCAAAGTGTTCAAAGTAGATAAATGCACTAAAGAGTATGGCAGTTAAGATGCCATACAAAAAAGTGTAAATTTTTTGGTTATTTTTTGATAACAGTTCCAACACCTTCGCTAGTTAGTATTTCTAAAAGTAAAGAGTGTTCAACCCTACCATCTATGATATGAGCTTTTTCAACTCCACCATCTATAGCTTCAAGACAAGCATCTACCTTTGGTATCATACCACCTGTGATAGTGCCATCTTTTTTATAAGCTTTTATCTCATCTTCTGTTAGGGTATCTAGTAGATTTTTTTCTTTATCTAGTACACCAGTTATATCTGTCATAAATATAACTTTTTTAGCACCGATAGCTGAGGCTACTCTACTAGCTGCTAAATCAGCATTTATGTTAAATCCAGGGTGTCCCACTTCGTTTGCAGAAGCGATAGGTGCTATAACTGGTATAAACTTGTCATTTAGAAGATTTTTTATAACTTTATCATCTATATTTGTTATCTCTCCAACTAAGCCATATTTGCCATCAGCTTTTGGTTTTGCTGTTATGAAGTTTGCATCTTTACCACTTATACCAAGAGCTTTTGCTCCGTGAAAGTTTAAAAGTGTAGTGATTTCGCTGTTTATGTTTCCACCTAAAACCATCTCTACAACTTCCATAACTTGCTTAGTAGTTACTCTTAGTCCATCTACAAATTCACTCTTAATCTCTAGTTTGTCAAGTAGTTCGTTTATCTTTTTTCCACCACCATGAACTATAACTGGTTTTATTCCTACAAGATAAAGAAGTATGATATCTTGTGCAAATTTATCTTTTAATTCTGGAGATGTTTGAGCTGAGCCTCCATATTTTATAACAAAAACTTCATTTGCATATCTTTTTATGTATGGTAATGCTTCAAGAAGAGTTTTGGCTGTTTGTATTTTTTTTATCAAAATTGTTTCCCTTAATATTTTCTATGTATTTTATCTTAAAAATATTACTTATTTATTAAAATAAATTCGATATGATATGAAAAAATAAAATTGGAAATGCTTATGATGTTTTTAGACAAAAGTTTATTTAAGTGCTGTGTTATACCATTTAGTGTTTTTCTTTTAAGTGGATGTAACAATTCTAAAGAAAACCAAAGACCCTATGTTATAGGTGCTACACATACTTATATAAAAAAAGATACTACAAATACAAATAATCACTCTTCTATAATCGAAGTTCAAAAGATTAAATCTCAAACTCAAAAAGAGATAGCTTTGATAAATAAACAAAGAGATATAGAAGTTGAAAGATTAAAACAAGAAACTTCAGTAAATGAAGCCAAGATAAAAAAAGAGGTAGCCTTTAAAAAAACTGAGACAGATTTACTAATGGCTGAGAAAACTATAGAAACTCAAAAAATTAGTACTATCCTTACTACATCAGTTGCACTGATAGCTATAGCTGTACTTGCTTATTTCTTATATAAAAGAAGACAAGATAAGTTAAAAATGCATCAAGATGAGATAAACAAAGAGTTATATATAAAGGATAGAGAGTTACAAGCTCAGATGGCAAATCGTCTTTTAGATACACTTGAGAGAAAAAGTTTAACACCAGAACAAGAGACAAAACTTATAGATAGTATCACTAAGACAGCTGATGTAAAACCTATAAATCTGATAGAAAATAAAAGCTAAAATAAGCTTTAAGTCTATTTTGAGTATAATCGTAACCATTTTACTTACAAAGGATAGTTAGGTATGCAAGTTATAAGTCAATTATTACCGT
The DNA here is from genome assembly GCA_027068615.1 of Helicobacteraceae bacterium. Taxonomy (GTDB): domain Bacteria; phylum Campylobacterota; class Campylobacteria; order Campylobacterales; family Sulfurimonadaceae; genus Sulfurimonas. The sequence continues at coordinate 2,834 of JAMOQV010000208.1, forward strand.
TTATATTTTTAATCGCAATTATGTATTTTGTGATTATTCGTCCGCAACAAAAAGAAGCAAAAGCTAGAGAAGATATGATATCTGCTCTTAAAAAAGGTGACAAAGTTGTTACTAATGGTGGTTTTATCGTTGTTGTTCATAAAGTTGAAGAGAATTTCTTAAGTGTAAAAATGAATGATGATACTATCGTTAAGATAACTAAAGATGCGATAGCTAAACTTTATGATCCAGATGCCAAATAGATGAAGTTAAATTATCGTATAGTAATTTTCGGGTTATCTATTATATTTGGTATAGCTTTTTCTATGCCATCTCTTCTTCAAACTGATGGGGGTAAAAAGGTCAACTTAGGTCTTGATCTTCAAGGTGGTCTTCATATGCTTTTAGGTGTAAAAACTGATGAAGCTATAAAATCTCGTATAAAATCTATTGCAGCTAGTATAAAACATTTTTCTGAAAGGGAAGATATCTTAATAGATGCTCTTAATTTTGATGAGAGTAGTGTGAAGTTTACTCTTTTAGATATAGATGATATGAAAAAAATGAAAGATTTTTTATCAAAGATAGATGGTGCAAAAATTGTTTCAAATCAAGAAGAGATATCTGTTGAACTTACTCCAAAAGAGATTGAAAAAACAAAACAAGAAGCTGTTAGTCAGGCTATAGAGACTATAAGAAACAGACTTGATCAGTTTGGTTTATCAGAACCAGTTGTTGCTCGTCAGGGTAAAGATAAAATACTTGTTCAATTAGCTGGTATAAAAACTCTTCAAGAGGAGCAAAGAGCAAGAGAGTTAATATCTCGTGCTGCAAAACTAGAGCTTATGGCTATAGATGAAGATAGAGTAGGTCGTGTTAATGTTATGAGTCCAGCAGATGCTGCATCTTATGGTGATGTGATTTTACCAGATGTTAAAAATCCAAATATAAAACATTTAGTTCATGAGATACCTATCTTAGATGGTGGTATGCTAACAGATGCTTATGTTGGGTTTGATCAGAACAATCGTCCACAAATCAACTTTAAGTTAAATTCAGAAGGTGCTGAAATCTTTGGTGATTTTACTGGCAAAAATGTTGGTAAACATTTAGCCGTTGTACTAGATGGTAAAGTTTACTCTGCTCCTGTTATAAATGAACGCATAGGTGGTGGTAGTGGTCAAATCTCTGGCGATTATACCATTATGGAAGCAAAAGATTTAGCTATTGCTCTTCGTTCTGGTGCATTACTCGCTCCTATATATCTTATGGAAAAACGCTCGGTTGGTCCATCTTTAGGTGCAGATAGTATAAAAGCTAGTATGGTAGCTTTAATAGGTGGCTTTGTTTTAGTTATCGTTTTTATGATGATTTATTATAGATTAGCTGGTGTTATAGCAAATATAGCACTTATAGCAAACTTATTTATAATACTTGCTGTTATGAGTCTTTTTGGAGCAACACTTACACTACCAGGTATGGCAGGTATAGTTTTAACTGTTGGTATGGCAGTTGATGCAAATGTTATCATCTCTGAAAGGATAAGGGAGCTTATCTATCAAGGGGTAAGCATACATAAAGCGATAGAAGAGGGTTATAGCAATGCTATGAGAGCTATTTTAGATGCAAATATAACAACACTTATAGCTTCTGTTGTTTTATATGCTTACGGAACAGGTGCTATAAAAGGTTTTGCTATAACTATGAGTATAGGTATTTTAGCTTCTATGCTTACAGCTATACTAGGTACTCACGGGATTTATCAAATGTTAGAAAAAAAGATACAAAAATCAAAAGATAACCGTTTATGGTTTGGGATTAAGGGTTAGATATGGAATTTTTTAAATATACAAAAACCTTTAATTTTATGGGCAAATCAAAACTTGCAATATACCTTTCTATAACTGTAGTTATACTTTCTTATCTACTACTTTTAACAAAAGGTCTAAACTATGGTGTTGATTTTGCTGGTGGAACTATAGTTCAAGTAAAGTATGATAAAGTAGCACCTATAGATGAGATGAGAGAAAAGTTAAAGTCAAATGAACTTTTTAAAGACTCATCTATAACAGAATTTGGTTCTGTAAATGAAGTTGTTATAAGAATGAAAACAACTACTAGTGATGTTAAGATTGATATCGGTGATGTAACTAGAGAAGCTCTAAAAGGTACTGGGAACTTTGAGATTCGTCGTGTAGATATAGTTGGTCCTAAAGTTGGAAGTGAGTTAAAAGAAAAAGGTATAATGTCTTTACTTTTAGCAATAGTTGGTATCCTTGTTTATGTAGCATTTAGATTTGAGTGGAGATTTGCTGTTGCATCTATCGTTGCTCTTGTTCATGATGTTTCTATAGCTTTAGGTGCTATATCTTTAGTTGGTCTTGATGTAAATCTTGATGTTTTAGCTGCACTTCTTACCATTCTTGGTTACTCTTTAAATGATACGATTATAGTTTTTGACCGTATTCGTGAGGGTGTTGTTAAAGCTAAAAATCTTGATTTGACAGATATTATAAATGAGTCAGTTACTAGAACTTTAGCTAGAACTACTTTAACTTCACTTACAACTTTCTTTGTTGTATTTACATTGTTTATGTTTGGTGGTGAGATAATCCATCCATTTGCATTTACACTTTTAGTTGGTGTTATTGTTGGTACTTACTCATCTATATTTGTTGCATCCCCTATATTGCTTAAGTTTGGTTTTGATGTAAAAGGTTATCATGAAAAACTAGCTCAAAAAGCAAAAAGAGAAGCAGAAAAAAATCGTATGAGACAACAGTTTGAGTCTGGAACGATATAATATAACTTTTTTATAGAGAGTTTTTAATACTCTCTGTAAACTTTTCTTTCATTTAAAATAAAAAATTGTTAGTTTGGATATAATTATAAAAATATAACTTAATTTGAGGTAAATATCTTATGATTACATTTAGTGAAATGCTACTAAAACTACAAGAATTTTGGATGAAACAAGGGTGCAATATCGTACAACCTTACGATATTCCAGCTGGGGCTGGTACTTTTCATCCAGCTACTTTTCTTCGTTCACTTGATTCTACTCCGTGGGCTACTGCTTATGTAGCACCATCTCGCCGCCCAACTGATGGTAGATATGGGGAAAATCCTAACAGACTTGGTTCTTACTATCAGTTTCAAGCACTTATAAAACCATCACCAGACAACATTCAAGAGCTTTATCTAAAGTCTTTGGAGTATCTTGGTCTTGATGTTTCACAACACGATATAAGATTTATAGAAGATAACTGGGAATCTCCAACTCTTGGTGCTTGGGGTCTTGGTTGGGAAGTTTGGTTAAATGGTATGGAAGTTACACAGTTTACTTACTTTCAACAAGTAGGTGGCATAGAGTGTAACCCTGTTGCTGTTGAGATAACTTACGGAACAGAAAGACTAGCGATGTATCTTCAAGGTGTAGATAGTGTTTTTGATATAGTTTGGAATGTGGATAAAGATGGTAACAAAACACTTTATAGTGATGTTCATAAAGAGAGTGAGATAGAGTTTTCTAAGTATAACTTTGAAGTAGCAGATACACAGATGCTTTTTGCAGAGTTTGATGCTAAAGCAAAAGAGTGTAAACGAGCCTTGGAAGCTGGTCTTCCTCTACCTGCTTATGATTTATGTATGATAGCTTCAAACACTTTTAATGTACTAGATGCTAGAAAAGCTATATCTCAAACAGAGAGACAAAACTATATACTTCAAATCCGTGAACTTTCAAAAGGTTGTGCAGAGCTTTACAAAGCTCAAGAGGAAGATAGACTAAAAAGAGTTAAAGCTTAGTTGGTATAGGTTTGGCAACAACTCTTATAGGTCAGATAGATAGAATCCTTTTTGAAGATGAGGGTTTTTTTATAGCTGTTTTAAAAACAGGGGAAAAGATAAGTGGAACATACTTAGAGAGTGAAATATCTACTCTTAAAGGTTCTGCTATCACCCTTAGTGGTTTTTGGGATGAGCATAAAAAGTATGGAAAAACTTTCAAATTTGAACAACTCAAAGTAAATCAAAATCAACTTTTTTTCTTTTTAAACAAGATAGTTAAAGGTTTTACAAAAAAACTCTCAGCCGAGCTTATTGAGAAGTTTGGAGAAGAGGGTCTTATAGATATACTTGATAACGATATAGAAAAACTTTTAGAGTTTAATGGTATCAAGCAAAAACGGCTTAAAAAGATTCAAGAGAGTTGGAAAAAATTTCGTTCTATGAGAAGACTAGGGGAGTTTTTAAGTCCTTATGATGTCTCACAAGCACTTCTTACTACCATAGCAACTGCTATGAAAGATGTAGATGAACCATGCACAAAGATAAAAGACAATCCATATATACTTACTTCTATAAATAATATAGGTTTTAAAAGAGCAGATGAGTTAGCACTTAAGATGGGTATAGATGCAGAGGATGAAAATCGTATCGGTTCTGCTATGGATTATGTACTTTTGAACTACTGTGAAGCTCAAGGGAACTCTTGTGTGGCTAAAGAGATTTTATTTGCTGAGCTTGATGAGTTGTTAAACTTTAGTGGGAAAAATCATATCTATGAAGCTACTCTTATAGAGAGGGTTGCTGAACAAAGTATAGTTTTGATGAAAAACGATAGAGTCTCCCCTGCAAGACTCTATGATGCTGAGAAGTTTTTATATGATGATTTTAAAACTCGTGCTAAAAAAGATAGTGGTGGTTTTGTAAAAGATTTAGACTCTTTTTTATCTGAACACGAGTTAAACTTAGGTGAACAACAGCGAGATGCAGTTACAAAGATAAATCAGGGTGCTTCACTTTTGTTTTTAGTTGGTTATGCAGGAACAGGTAAAAGTACAACTTCAAAAACGATACTAAATCTTTTAAATACAAGATATGAAGAAAAAGAGATAATCACTTGTGCATTAAGTGGTATCGCTTCTCAAAGAATCTCCGATACAACTGGTTATGAAAGTGCCACTATACAATCTTTACTTATGAAGTTTGAAGAGGTTGATGAGTTCCCTTTTAGTGTTGTTTTAGTTGATGAAGCATCTATGATAAACTCAACACTTTTTGCAAAGCTTGTCAGAAAGATAAAAAAAGATGCCATTCTTATAGTGGTAGGAGATGATGCACAACTTCCACCCATAGGTGCTGGAAATATCCTAAGTGATGTTTTAACTTTAGAGTTAGCCCCCATAGTAAAACTTACAAAGATTTACAGACAAAGTGAAGAACAAGCTATAACACTTATAGCAAACGATATACGAAAAGGTCAAGTTCCACTCTATAGACAAAAGTATGACGACTTTGAGTTTATCGATGTAAATATACAAAATTATTATGCACTAAAACAACAACTCTCAGCACAAGAGTTACATGAGCTAAGAGATGAAAACTCAAACCAAATCATAACAGAGATAGTTCATCAGGTGGTAGCATCTATAAAAAAAGCAAGATACAGACTTCAAAACAAACTTATAAAAGAGTATCTAAATTATTTTCAAGTTATAACACCTATGAAAGGTGGAATACTCGGGGCAAATAATCTAAATGTAGTCTTACAAGAGTACTTCAATCCAAATCCTAAAAAATGTGTAAAAAGGGGAGATGTAGAGTTTCGCCTTATGGATAAAGTGGTTCATACAAAAAATGAAAATATGACATCATGGAGCAGTGAGGGCTTTAAAGAGGGCGAAGAGAGTGCAACTAGAAGAATTTTTAATGGTATGAGTGGTCTTCTTTTTAAGATAAATGAGGAAGAGGAACAAGTTTTTGTATTTTATCCAAATGAGGATGTTGTAGTTGTTTATGAGTATGAGGAGTTAAAAAGTCATCTTATGCTTTCTTATGCACTAACGATACATAAAGTGCAGGGTATGGAGTATGATATAGTAGTTATCCCTATGACATTTTCACATTTTATAATGCACAATACAAAGCTAGTTTATACAGCAGTAACAAGAGCAAAACATAAATGTCTTATAGTTGGGGAGAGTGGAGCTTTTGAATCAGCTTGTAAGAGGTTAGAAACTACCAGAAGAGATACTGTTCTTCTGGAGTTATA
>JAMOQV010000209.1 GCA_027068615.1 Helicobacteraceae bacterium
AGCTAGTTTATACAGCAGTAACAAGAGCAAAACATAAATGTCTTATAGTTGGGGAGAGTGGAGCTTTTGAATCAGCTTGTAAGAGGTTAGAAACTACCAGAAGAGATACTGTTCTTCTGGAGTTATAGTTATTTTTTATCTAAATCTTCTATAGAGTTTAGATAGTTTATAGCTGTTATTTTTTTATTGTCTAACTCAACTACTACAACTTTATCAGAGTTTGTTTCTGGTTTGTAGTTAGCCGATATAGCTTTATCTGTTATGATTAATACAGTATGTTTAAAATCTTTAAGCCCTGGAAGTATAAACATACTTCTTATGATAGATGGTGCTGAACTTAAATCTGCCACAAATTGGATTTTGTTGTCTTTTAGATAGTTTTCACCTTTTGAAGCAAAATATTCATTACAACTATGTCCTACATCTTTTGAAAAAGCAAAAACAACTTTTTTTGTATCAGCATCTATTGGATGCACTTTGTCATTTTGGTCTTTTAATGATAAGTCAGATAGACTTTTTCCAACAACAAGTTTAGTTTCTGTTGCTTTAACAGGTTCTGAACCACACCCTACAAATAATAATGTAGCAAATAATGCTAGTAGAAATTTTTTCATACTTTTCTCCGAATTTTTTTGTAATTATATCAATTTCATTTTGAATTATAATCTAATAATAATTTATATATAAATATTAATAATTTTTAAAGTTAATCTTTTTTGTGTAAAATGACATTTAATTTTAACAATAGGAAAAACTATGGCATGGGCAACAGCTAGACATATACTAGTAAACAGTGAAGAAAAATGTAATGAGTTAAAAGCAGAGATTGAAAACGGTAAAAGTTTTGAGGATGTAGCAAAAGAAAATTCAGAGTGTCCATCAGGTGCAAATGGTGGGGATTTGGGTCAGTTTGGACCAGGGCAAATGGTGCCTGAGTTTGATAAAGCTGTATTTAATGGTGATGTTGGAGTTCTTTATGGACCTATACAAACACAGTTTGGTTACCATTTACTAGAAGTAACAGGCAGAGGTTAGTAACTATGGTAAAAGTATCAGCAATCCAGATGAGTATGAGTGAAGATAAAACTTCAAATGTAGCTAAAGCGATAGAGTTAGTTAAAAAATCAGCTCAAAATGGTGCAAAAATCATACTTTTACCAGAACTTTTTGAGGGGCTTTACTTTTGTAAAGATATGGATAGAAAGTATTTTTCTTGGGCAAAGCCACTTAAAGATAACTTACTTATAAAACAGTTTTCAGAGTTGGCAAAAGAGTTAGAAGTTGTTGTATTGGTAAGTTATTTTGAAAAAGCAGATGATGAGTATTTTAACTCTTTGGTTGTGATAGATGCAGATGGTAGTGTTATGGATAACTACCGAAAAACACATATACCAGATGGTGCTGGATATGAGGAGAAGTTTTACTTTAAAGGTGGAGATACTGGTTTTAAAGTATATGATACAGCTTATGCTAAATTGGGAGTTGGTATCTGTTGGGATCAGTGGTTTTGTGAAACGGCTAGGGTTTTAACTCTTAAAGGTGCAGAGATTATATTTTATCCAACTGCTATAGGTAGTGAACCTGAAGTTGATATAGACTCAAAAGAGCATTGGCAAAGGGTACAGATGGGACACTCTGCGACAAATACTGTTCCTGTTGTAGTAGCAAACAGAATAGGCTTAGAAGTTGGAGAGAGTTGTGAGTTAACATTTTATGGTTCATCTTTTATAACAGACTATACTGGTGCAAAGATATCTGAAGCCTCAAGGGATAAAGAGGAGATTATATATGCAGAGTTTGATTTAGATGAGTATAAAAAACAAAGAGAGTATTGGGGACTATTAAGAGATAGAAGAGTAGATATGTATGAGTTAAGGGAGTTGTAAGTCATTAAGTTTTTTTGAGATTATATTTTTAAACTGGTTTTTGTTAAAGGTTTGTTGTCTTTTTGCAAGTTGGGCTGTGTGAGTTGAGATATTTTTTAGCATCTCATCTTTTGATACCTTTCCATCTAAAAATTCTAGCACCTCAACAATCCCTATAGCCCCCATAGAGTTTGGTTTTCTTGTGTATTTTTGTTCAAGATAACAAACTTCATCTATAAGCCCCATATCTAGCATCTTTGAAGTTCTTAACTCTATGCGTTTTCTTAGGGTGTCTCTATCTACATCTATGTTAAAAATATCTAAATTTGTTATGATGGGTTGTGGAGGGTTTTGTTTAAACCATTGTGTAGGTGGTAGTGAAGAAGCTTCATATATAAGCATAGCTTTTTCTATCCTGTAACTATCATTTTTATCTATATTTTTCATATAAATATCATCTATACTTTTTAAAAAATTATAACTCTTTTGTAAGTTTTGTAATCTATCTTTAACTCTATCTTCTATCTCTTTTGTTATATCTGGAAGTTTTGAGAGACCATCTAGTAGTGACTTTAGATAAAAAGATGTTCCACCAACTATTATAAGATTTTTATTGTTATTTTTACATTTTTTTATAACTTTTTTATATAAATCTATAAATATATCAACACTAAAGTATTCATCTGGATATATCTCATCTATACCAAAATGTTTAATCATAGCTAATTCATCTTTTGATGGTTTTGCTGAAACTATATCTATCTCTTTATAGATGCTTAGTGAATCTATAGAGAGTATATAAGCATCCATTTTTTGAGCTGTTTGTATAGCTAAATCACTTTTTCCTGAAGCTGTTGGCCCTATGATAGCTAGTTGTTTTATATCTGTATTCATAAGTAGAATTATATCATTTTAAAACAACTTTAGCTAAAATAAGCTTTAATTATTTTTAGAGGATTATTTTGCAAAGAGTTATACAAAAAATTAAAGATTTCAATGAACTTGTTATGTTTGAACACTCTATATTTTCTTTACCATTTATATTTATAGCGATGGTTGTTTCTGCTAATGGATGGTTTGGATATGAATTGCTTTTTATGGGTGCATTAGCTGCTGTTAGTGCTAGAAACTTTGCTATGGGTGTAAACAGATATGCAGATAGAGATATAGATGCTAAAAATCCACGGACAAAAGATAGACCAAATGCAGATGGACGGCTTGATTCATTAAGTATATTGATTTTTATAGGTGTAAATGCACTTATATTTGTAGTTGTTGCTTATATGATTAACTCTTTAGCTTTTTATATGAGTATTCCCATCTTAGCTGTTTTAGGGAGTTACTCTTATTTTAAAAGATTTTCGCATCTAGCTCATGTTGTTTTAGGCATCTCTTTAGGACTTGCACCTATTGCTGGTGTTGTAGCAGTTGAAGCTAGTATCCCTGTATGGAGTGTTTTACTTAGTTTGGGTGTGATTTTTTGGGTTGCTGGGTTTGATCTGCTTTACTCTCTTCAAGATATTGATTTCGATAAAGAAAACAATCTATACTCAATCCCATCACAGTTTGGAGCAGAAGCAACACTTTTTATATCTGTAATTTTCCACTCTTTAACAGTTCTTTTTTGGGCATTATTTGTTTGGGTTGCACATCTTGGTTTTTTTGCATTTTTAGCAGTAGTAGCTAGTGCGGTTATGTTATGGTATGAACACCATTTAGTAAGAAAAGATTTTACACAGATAGACAGAGCTTTTTTTACTGTTAATGGCTACTTGGGTTTTTTATTTTTTATTTTAATTATTCTTGATAAGGTTGTTTAATGAGTATTCCACGTTTAATATCAGCACCATTGGAGCTTTCTTTTTCAGTAAGTAGTCTTGACTATGAAGCATTTGAAAGGGAGTATCAACAACTTAGTGAATCAGATGATGATCCAATCCACAGATGGTTAAAATTAGCAAAAGCAAAAGGTGAAACAGCAGATACAGACCCTGTACTACTTGAGCTTTTAGTATCTCTTCATCATAAGCTAGATGCATTAGAGATGCTTATAAAAGATGAAGTTCCCGAGAGAATACCTCTTTCAACTTCTGTAAGTATAGATTCTATAGGTTTTGAGCATTTCAATATGAAATTACCACTTTTAAAAGAGGGTAGAGAGTATTATGGTCGCATCGAGATGCCTGTTCATCCAAAAAGGGATATAGGGATTTTTTTTAAAGCTCAAAGTAAAACACTTGCAAAAATTACAAGGATTCACGAGAGAGATGAAAAAGAGTGGAGTGCATATATGACAGCAAGAGAGAGAGTTCTTATCCGTGAAGCAAAAGAAAAATGTAGGTCAAGAAGATGATGCATATAGATATACACAATTTTCCTATTGAGTATATAATCGTAGGTATGTCAGTTATTATTTTGTATCTACTTTATTATGTTTATACAAAAGATGCTACTTACAATAAAAATATCCATTCAGTTGCTTCTGTTGTAGAAGATCTAAACAAAGAGATATATTATCTTAAAAAAAAGTTAGACCAAACTCAAAAAAATATACAAGCAAAATCATCAAGAATGAGTGATGAAGAGATATATCAAGAGATAGAGAGAAGTGTTTATGATATGGTTCAACCTTTAACTATAAGTTTAAGACAAGTTCAAGAAAATTTGGAAGCGATAGATTTACAAATGGAATCAAGAATAGCATCTGTTGAGAGTGGAGTTAAACAGATAGCAGTTCCGAGTTCTGTGCAGGGTAATGATGATGAAAAAATCATATCACTATATAAACAGGGTGTTTCACTAGATACTATCTCAAGAGAGTTACACCTTTCAAAAGCTGAAGTTGAATTTGTTTTAAAAATCAACAAGATAAAGTAGTGCAAGATGGTAGCTGATAGAAAACTTTTTACACTTGTTGTGATATTGATAGGTGTTAGTGTTTTATTATCATATACCTTATCAACATATATCACTATATTTTTTAATACTAGTGAATACCATTTTGTTATCCGTCAAAGTGCTTTTGCTATTTTAGGGATACTTATAATGTGGGGTTTATCACTTTTAGACCCAGACAAATGGCTTACCCCTATAGGACTTTCACTTTTTATAGGTTCAGTTATACTTATGATAGCTATGCCATTTTTACCAGAATCATTAGTAACTGCTGTTGGTGGGGCAAAGAGGTGGATAAAAGTAGCTGGTTTTTCACTTGCTCCTGTTGAGTTTTTTAAGGTTGGATTTGTTTACTTTTTAGCTTGGAGTTTTAGTCGTAAACTTGGAGACCATGACAATATGGGGATTTTAAATGAGTTTAAAAGATTTACCCCTTATGCTTTGGTTTTTATAGGTGCTATGTTTATGATAGCATTTTTACAAAATGACTTGGGTCAGGTTGTTGTGTTAGGTGTTACACTTCTTATAATGCTTATGTTTGCTGGTAGTAGTTTTAAGTTTTTCTTAGCTTTACTTCTTCCTAGTTTAGGTTTCTTTGTATTTTTTATAGCTACTGCAGAACATAGGATACTTCGTATAAAATCATGGTGGTCTTTAGCTCAAAACAGTATTTTGGAATTTTTTCCAGAGTCTATTGCTCAAAAACTTCGTGTACCATCAGAGGTTGAACCATATCAGATAAGCCACTCTTTAAATGCTATATATAATGGTGGTTATTTTGGTACAGGTTTGGGTGCTGGTACTTTTAAACTTGGTTTTTTATCAGAGGTTCATACTGACTTTGTATTGGCTGGACTTGCTGAAGAGTTTGGTTTTGTAGGTGTATTTTTTGTTGTTTTTATCTTTTTGTGGATGCTTCAAAGAATCTTTAAAGTAGCAAACAGAACAAAAGATCAGACTATATATCTTTTTAGTATAGGTGTTGGACTATTACTTTCATTTGCATTTTTGATAAACTCTTATGGGATTACTGGTCTTACCCCTATTAAGGGTATATCTGTTCCATTTTTAAGCTATGGGGGTTCGGCTATGCTAGGTGCTTGTGTGGGTGTTGGTATGGTGCTTATGGCTTCTAAAAAAGCAAAGTATGATAAGGAGCTAGAGGAATGAAACTATGTATAACAGGTGGTGGAACTGGTGGGCATCTAATGATAGCTGAGGCTTTGGTTGAATCTGCTGTAGCTGATGGTCATGAAGTTATTTTTATCGGTTCTACAAAAGGGCAAGATAGAAAGTATTTTGAAAAAAGTTCCCTTTTTAGTAGTGTTTATTTTTTACAGACATCAGGTGTTGTAGATAAAAAAGGTTTTTCTAAAATCAAATCACTTTTTGCAATATTTAAAGCTTTTTTACAATCAAGAAAGATTTTAAAAGAGCATAAAATTGATGCTGTTTATAGTGTTGGTGGTTTTTCTGCTGCTCCTGCATCTTTTGCAAGTTTGAGTTTATCTATACCTTTATATATCCATGAACAAAATGCTGTTACAGGAAGACTTAACGCACTTTTAAAACCTTTTGCAAAGAGTTTTATATCTGCTTATGATAAAAGCTCAACTATAAAAGGCTACCCAGTAAAGAGCATCTTTTATAAAAATGCAAGAGTTAGAACAGAGTTAAAAAACATCATTTTTTTAGGTGGTTCTCATGGTGCAAAAGCTATTAATGATTTGGCTTTGAGTGTTGCAAAAGAGTTGGATGCTAAAGGGATAAAAATCATACATCAAGCTGGAGAGAGTGATTTTAAAAGGGTTGAAGAAGCTTATAAAGAGCTAGGAGTTGAGGTTGAACTTTATGCTTTTACAACTGAGTTGGCATCACTTATATCAAAGTCTGATTTGGCAGTTAGTAGGGCTGGTGCTTCAACATTGTGGGAATTAACAACAAATGGCATCCCTGCTTTTTATATACCATACCCTTATGCAGCAGGGGATCATCAGTATCATAATGCAAAGTTTATAGTAGATAACGATATGGGTTGGTGCGAGAGAGAGAGGGACGATTTAAAAGATAAATTACTTAGTATTTTAGATGAAGATTTAAAATCAAAAAGTGAAAAACTTTTAAACTATGCTCAAAAGGATGTAGCTTCAAAAATGATAAAAGAGTTAGTAGATGGGCTAAAAAAATGAAACAAAAAAAAATCCCATACGGCTTAAGTGACTTCAAAAGGGTAAAAACAGAGAATTATTACTACATAGATAAAACAAGATTTATCCCACTTGTAGAAGATGATGCAGACTTTTTGTTTTTTCTTCGTCCTAGAAGATTTGGTAAAAGTTTGCTTATAAATATGCTTATAGCTTACTTTGATATACACTACAAAGATGAGTTTGAAGAGATATTTAAAGATACTTGGATTTTAAATAATCAAACACCTTTAAAGAGTAGTTTTTATATCTTAAAGTTTGACTTTAGTGCAGTTGATATAACAAGATATGAAGAGAGTTTTAGAACAAATATAGCCTTAGAGATAAAATACTTTATAAAAAAATATAATCTTGATATAAAATTACCAGATAATGACCCTTTAGATAATCTAAGAGACCTATTTAGATATATAAAGGAAAAAGATTTACCATTATATATATTTATAGATGAGTACGATAATTTCGCAAATAAACTTTTAGCATCAAATATAGCAAACTATAAAAATATAGTAACAGATAAAACAGCAAGTTATAAAGAGTTCTTTACTATGCTAAAAGCAGGAACAAGCGATAACGATAGTGCTATAAAAAAGATGTTTTTTACAGGAGTAACTCCAGTAGCACTATATGATGTAAGTAGTGGAAGCAACATAGGTAAAAATGTATCATTACTAAAAAGTTATAACGATATGGTAGGTATAACTAAAGATGAGCTAAAAGATATGATAAGTTACTATAACTTTGAAGATAAAAAACAAAGCATTATAAAAAGATGCGATGATTGGTATAACAATTATAGATTTAGCCTAGATACAACCCACACCATATATAACTCAGATATGATACTCTACTACTTTGATTATCTTATAAAAACAGATGCAGAACCAAAAAATCTTATAGATACAAATGTAAGAACAGACTACTCAAAACTAAAGTTTTTAATCTATATGAATAAAAAACTAAACGGAAACTTTGAACTACTAAACAAACTTATAGTAAATGAGGATGTAGTAACCTCAGATATAAAAGATAACTTTAGTGCTTTTGAACTTACTAACTCTGAAAACTTTAAATCGTTTTTATTTAGCTTAGGTTTTATGAATCTAAATAGGTACAGAGTAAGTGCAAAACTACAAATCCCAAACCAAACCATAAAGAAACTACTATCAGAGTTTATAGACTTTGGATATAAAAGTTTAGATAACTATAACTTTAACACAGATGAGTTTAACAACCAACTATTAGACTTGGCTTACGATAAAAACCTATCTTGTTTTCACTACCTAGCAAATGTTATATCAACAACATCATCACTAAGAGACTACATAGATGGTGAAAATTTTATAAAAGCCTATATGTTAGCATATCTAAACCTAAATAACTTCTATGAAGTATATAGTGAAAGAGAGTTTGAAAAAGGGTTTGTAGATATACTACTAGAAAAAGCAAAAGATGAAGTTCCTTATGGTGTTATGATAGAGTTAAAATACTTAAAAAAAGAGGACAACGACACCATACTAGAACAAAAGATACAAGATGCAAAAGCACAACTAACTAAGTATGATAAAGGCGATAACTATATAAAAATCATCATAGTTTTTAAAAGGTGGGAGATGGTTTATTGTGAGGAGTTAAAATGTTAAGAGAGTTAGCACAAGATTTAGTAGATTTAATTTTTGATTGGGGATATTTGGGCATCTTTATTATGATGGCTATTGAGAGTTCTTTTATACCTTTTCCTAGTGAGATAGTGCTTATACCTGCTGGTTATTTAGCTTCAAAAGGGGAGATGAATATTGTTTTTATAATGTCATCAGCTCTTAGTGGTTCTATGGTTGGTGCATTTGTAAATTATTATCTATCACTACTTTTAGGTAGAAAACTTCTTATAAAATATGGAAAGTATTTTTTTATAAAAGAGCAAACACTTCAAAAAATGGATGATTTTTTTATAAAACATGGACATATCTCTACCTTTGTAGGGAGACTTATCCCTGGGATTAGACAGCTTATATCTGTACCAGCTGGTATAGCGAAAATGAATATCGGTATATTTTCAATATATACGGCACTTGGTGCTGGTATATGGGCTTTAGTTCTAACTCTTCTTGGGTATTTTATAGGGGAAAATCAAGAGTTAATCGATATCTATTTGAAACAGATAACAATGGTTGTTTTACTAATCTTAGTTATACTTAGTTCAGTGTATATATATTATCAGTCAAAAAAAAAGGATTAGTTATGTTTGGAGAGGGTTTTTTTGGTACTAGAGCTCCATTCTTTATGGATGTTGTTACTCTTATAGTGGCATTGTTACCTTTGTTGGTCGCTAGTGCTGTATTTTTAGCAAAGAAAAAAATGTATAAGTATCATGCTTATGCTCAAAGGATTATTTTTATAGTTTCTGTTATCGTTTTAACTTACTTTGAAACTGGTGTTCGTATGGTTGGAGGTTTTAAGGAGTTTATGAAAGGTAGTGGAGTATCTCATGATTATGCTTTTTTTGTATTGATATTTCATATAACTATCTCTGTTATAACTCTTATTTTCTGGATTACTACACTTCTTATGGCTCAAAAACAGCTAAAACTAAACAGACATAAAACAGCTGGAAAGATTGTTTTTAGTGGTGTTGTGGCAACTTCATTAACGGGTATTTGGGTTTATTTTTTATTGTTTATTTTTTAAAAAGGTATAATTGTGAATATCATTATAGCTGGGGCTAGTAAGGTTGGTTTTCATCTTGCTAAAAAAATGTGTTGTTTTTGGTGAGGAAGATTTGGGTATATCTATATCAAAAGCTTTAGTCGATAGTGGAAGAGAAGTTAAACTTATAGAAAAAAATTTTGGATAAGGATACTTCATCCAAATAGTATTGTATCTGTTTTTGTTGATGGAAAAATACAAAGTGATAGGATCAGCAAATAACTTCTCTTTTTTCAATGATTTTGATAAAATCTTTTTATCAATAGCTATGATTATTAGCTCTTTTTGGAAAAATTTTTAAGGAATGATATATGTTAGAAATAGGAACTAAAGCACCAGAATTTTGTTTACCAAACCAAGATGATGTGGAGATTTGCTCAAGAGATTTAAAGGGTAAGTGGGTAGTTTTGTACTTTTATCCAAAAGACAATACCCCTGGATGTACAACTGAAGCTTGTGAGTTTACAGAGGCTTTGCCTGATTTTGCAGACCTTGATGCTATAGTATTGGGTGTTAGTGCAGATAGCACTCAAAAACATCGTAACTTTATAGAAAAAAAAGATTTGGGTATAACACTTTTAAGTGATGAATCAACTCAGATGATGCAACAATATGGTGTATGGCAGATGAAGAAAAACTTTGGAAAAGAGTATATGGGTATAGTTCGCTCAACTTACATTATAGACCCAAAAGGTGTTGTTCAAGCTGTATGGACAAAAGTAAAAGTAAAAGATCATGTTGCTAAAGTTCATGAGAAGTTAAAAGAGCTTGGTATAAGTTTACAAGTATAACTTTAATGAATGTCACTTGATTGCAATGATAGAATACAATTTTTTATTTCTATTGCATAATCTGGGTTTATAATAACATACTATAATAATACCATTAATAGTAGGAGAAAACAGATGCAAAAAATACCATACGGCATAAGCGATTATAAAAGACTAAAAGAGGAAAACTACTATTTTATAGATAAAACATCATATATAAAAGAGTTAGAAGATGCTGGAAGCTTTTTAA
>JAMOQV010000210.1 GCA_027068615.1 Helicobacteraceae bacterium
AAGAAACAGCAGTTGGTACAAAAAAGAAAAGAGGATAGCTAAATGTTAGCTATCCAATAGTCAGAGTACTGTTGTTCTTGTTTTATAGTTGTACTTCCACCATGACCTGGATATATTGTTTTGTCATAGTCTAGTTGTTTAAATCTTCTTAGTGACTCTTTCATATCATCAGCAGATGAATATGGAAAATCACATCGACCAATAGAGCGTTCAAAGATAAAATCACCACTAAACATAGCATCTCCTATCTCTATAGTAGAACACCCTGGACAATGACCTGGAAAATGGCGAAATTTCACTTTCGTACCATCAAAATCAAACTCTTGGTTTGGTTCAACCTCTATATCTGGTTTAGATGGTGGTAAATCTGGCATCCATGAACTTTCACTCAAAAGCATAATATCACCTTTTGGTGTATAAAGTGGAATATTTAGCTTTTTTTGTAGTTCATCGTTTGACCATACATGATCAAAGTGACCGTGAGTGTTTAGTATAGCTACAGGGTTAGTTACATTTTGCAATACCCACTCAGTAGCACCAACACCAGGATCTATTATAAAATCTTTATTATCTATACTAACTATATAACAGTTTGTTTGGTACTGACCCATAGGTTGAGTTTTTATAGTCATAGTCTTTTAACCTGTTATGTTTAAGTTTCCACCAACACCAGTTTTTTGAGCTGTTATCTCTTGAGATTTAGCCGAAGCACTCTCCATAATTTTTAAATCTTGTTGACCTTGTATAACTTCTGTATCTTGAGCTTTTTTTAATACCTCAGTTTGTAGTTGTGAAGGCGACGTTGTATTTGCTACAGACGATGTTGCAGTTGCAGATGAAATATCCATAATTAACTCCTTAATTTTTAATATGAAACTATTATATACCTATATTTGTTATAATAACCTTATGAAAAATATTAAAAATAAAAAAGCAGTTTGTATTATGAGTGGTGGTATGGACTCTACACTTAGTGCTTATATGATGAAAAATGATGGTTATGAGATAATAGGTGTTCATTTTAACTATGATCAAAGAACTCAAAAAAAAGAGTTAGAATGTTTTTACCAGATATGTAATGATTTGGATGTAAAAGAGAAGTATGTTCTTGATTTGAACTTTTTTAAACAACTTGGAGCATCGGCACTTACAGATAAAAGTATAGAAGTACCAACAGGTGGTATAAAAGAGGGTGTTCCTGTTACTTATGTCCCTTTTAGAAATGGTATATTTTTATCTATGGCTGGGGCTATTGCTGAAAAAGAGGGTGCTAGTGTTATAAGTATAGGTGTTGTTGAGGAAGATAGTAGTGGTTATCCTGATTGTAGAGAGAGTTATATAAAAAGTATGCAAGAGAGTATAAATCTCGGTACAAAAGATGAAACAAATATAACTATAAGTATGCCACTTGTAAGTTTAAAAAAATCACAAATAGTTCAAAAAGCATTAGAGTTAGAAGTGCCACTAAAACACACTTGGAGTTGTTACAAAAATGAAGATAAAGCTTGTGGAGTGTGTGATAGTTGCAGATTAAGACTAAATGGCTTTAATCAAGCTGGAGTAAAAGACCCCATCCATTATGAGTAAAATCTTTTTTAACGGTATAGAGATAGATTATATCTGTAAAAAAAGTTTAAAGCATAGTTATATTAGCATCTCAAAAGATGCTAAAGTGGTACTAAAAACACCACAAGTATCTAAACTCTATATAGATAATCTTCTAAAATCAAAAGAAAGTTGGATAAAAAAACAGCTTAAAGAATTAGAAAACAACAAACCCATAGATATAAAACTAAAAGAGGAAGTTTTACTTTTTGGAGAGGTTTATGGTATAAATCATCAAGAGGTAAGTTTTTTAAAAGAAGCACTAAAAAGAGTAAGAGTTCTAAATGAAATAAATATATCAAAATGTTATAACAACTTTTATAAAAATCTAGCTCAAACTTATCTAACTTCAAGGCTTGATTATTTTTCAAAAAAGATGGATTTAGCATACAGTGAAGTTAGATATAAAAAACTAAAAAGAAGATGGGGTAGTTGTAGTAGTAAAAAAGTGATAACATTAAATACTCAACTTTTAAAAATTGATAAAGAGCTTATAGATTATGTTGTTGTTCATGAGTTAGCTCATTTAAAGTATATGAACCATTCAAAAGATTTTCATCATCTAGTTAGATGTTATATAAATGATGAAAAGTTAAGAAGAGAGAAGTTAAAAAAAATCAATCTTCTTTTTTAAAATAGTTTATATTGTATCTACTAGATGGTGACCATATCATCCAACCACTTGTATTTACATCTTGTGTTGCTTTTATTTGTTGTTGTATCTCAACCTTTTTATAGGATCTTTTTTTATGTGCATAGTCTCTAAAAGATTGTAACCATGGTCGCATTCTTTTCATAGATATTATTTTTTCATTGTGTTTTAAACTTCTATATATAACTATATATGGATGTTCAGATGGATGTTTTACATTAAAAGAACCTTTTGAAAATCCTGATGGATAAAGCATAGGGCAGATATAATCAGCATGTTTTGCCAATGATTTTATAGTTTGACCGATGCCAACATCACCTTTTTCCCAACATACATTACCATAAGTATCTACAGATATAAAAGTACCATATTTTTTTAGTTTTTTTTGTGCTAGGTTTAAAAAGTTGCTTATAGCTTCTGTACGGTTTTTTTGTGTATTTTCTTTGCAAAATTTCAACCCTTTTTTTGCAGGAAATCTTATATAATCAAAATTAACCTCATCAAATCCAGCTTTTGCAACTTCCTCGGCTATTTTTATAGTATAGGTATGACTTCTTTTATCATAAGGGTTTACCCAAGCCATCTTATCGCCATTTCTCCAAATCTTGCCATTTAATTTTTTTATAGCATAGTCTGGGTTGTGAGAGGCTTGAATCTCATCTTTAAAAACTACAATTCTAGCTATTGTATAGATATCATTCTCTTTCATAAGTTTTATAAACTTAGTTATATCTTTTATAGTTCTTTGTCTTGAAGCTCCATAACTATTTGCTTGTTTAAAATTTGTTTTAAATGATGTTAAACCATAAGCATTTTTTACATCAACTACGATAGCATTTATCTCTGTTTTTTTTACTATATTTAAAATATTTTTTATAGTTTTTGAGTTTGTATTTGCTCCCCAAAATGTAAGATATAGTGCTTTTACCGTTATAGGTTGTAGTTTAAACTCTTTTTGAGTTGTATTTGCATCAAAAGAAAATCTTTTATAACCATAAGCTTTTATATGAAAAGTCTTATTGTTATCTACACTAAATGTACCATTTATATCTGAATATATAGTTTTTATTTCATCATTTATCATAGCACCTTTTAGAGGTTTTAAAGTTTTTGCATCTATCACTTTAGCACTAAAAGCAAATATACTCAAAGGGATAAATAAACTTAGTAAAAATAATCTACCTTTCATTTAAAAAGTACCTCAAACTAGCATCGCTCCACTCTTTTGAAAGATTTAGATAGTTATCTATAGAAGCATATACTTTTTCAAAATCTTTATTTTTAGAACTTAATTCAGATATAACCTCTTTAAGTGCTTTTTTACCAGCTTGTGTAACATCATCTGGAAACTGTGAAAGGGTAACATTTAACTCTTTTAGTTTTTGAAGTGCTTGAATGTTTTGTGAGTGAAACTTATAAGTCATATTTGCATTCATCTCACTAGAAGCAACCTCTATCATAGCTTGATGTTCAAATGCAAGTTTATTCCATGAATGTTTGTTAAATGTAAGCTCAAGTATAGACCCTGGTTCATGCCAACCAGAGTAGTAGTATGGTGCAACTTTATAAAAGCCCATTTTTATATCAAGTGCAGGTCCTACCCACTCAGTTGCATCTATAACACCTCTTTCAAGTGAAGTGTATATCTCTCCAGCTGGTAAAAGGATAGGATTTACTCCCATCTTAGCCATTACCTCACCACCAAGACCAGGGATACGCATCTTTAACCCTTGCATATCAGCTAAAGAGTTTATCGGTTTTCTAAACCATCCACCCATCTGAATATTGGTATTTCCACCTAAAAATGGATGCAAGTTGTATTTTGCATATTGTTCTCTCCAAAGTTCAAGCCCACCACCATAAAGCATCCATGAGTTTATCTCTTCAGCTGTAAAACCAAACGGGATACCACTATAAAGTGAAAAAGCAGAGTTTTTACCTTTCCAGTAGTATGGACCTGAGTGAAATGCATCTATCTGTCCACTACTTGTTGCATCAAAAACAGCAAGGGCAGGGACTAGAATATTTTTAGGATATATTTTTATCTCTAATGAACCCCCACTTATATCTTTTACCCGTTTTGCAAAATCATCAACACCAGTTCCCATGATAGGAAAATGTGCAGGCCAACTTGTAGCTAGTTTTATAGTTGTTTTTTTATTTCGGTTTATATTTACTCGTTTTTTATCATCAGCACTTTTTTGTGGATGTTTTGAGTAGTCTATAGCCTGTCTGTTACTGTCATTACATCCAGCAAATGCCAATATAGCAGATGCAGTTGTAGTTGTTGTTAAAAAATCTCTTCTATTCATAATCGTATTGTAGCAAATCAAGTACCAATTTGGTATAATTATGTCAAAAAAATAAAGGTAAAAAATGTCAACATATATTTTTGGTCACACAAGTCCAGATAGCGACTCTATCATAGGGGCTATATCTCTTTCATATCTTAAAAATCAACTAGGTGAAGATACTATCCCTACTCGTCAAGGTGAAATTTCAGCAGAGACAGAGTTTATACTAAATAAGTTTGGTGGAAAAGTTCCAGAGTTAAAAACTAGCGTAGCAGGGGAAAAAGTATATCTTGTAGATTTTTCAGATAAAGCTCAAGCTCCAAAAGACATCATGGAAGCTACTATACTTGGTATAGTTGATCACCATAAACTAGGAGATTTAACAACTTCTACACCGTTAGAGTGTTGGATAAGACCTATAGGATGCTCAAACACAGTTATAAAAGAGATGTTTGATTCTTATGGTGTTGAGATACCAAAAGATTTAGCTGGTATGATGATGTGTGCAATATTAAGCGATACAGTAATCTTTAAATCACCAACTTGCACAAAAGTAGATACAAAAGCTGTAAAAGAGTTAGCAAAAATTGCTGGTATTGAAGATTATAAAAAATTAGCGATGGATATGTTTATAGTAAAATCAGCAGTAGATGGTGCAAGTGCTAGAGACTTAAACACAAGAGATTATAAACAGTTTGAGATGAATGGTACAAAAATAGGGGTAAATCAACTAGAGATGGTAGATATATCTGTACTTGAACCACGACACGATGAAATACTAGAAGATATGAAAAAGATGAAAGAGGAAGAGGGGCTTCATACTATACTTGTTCTTTTAACAGATATTATGAAAGAGGGTTCTTTACTTCTATGTGTAAGTGATGATGCTTCTAAGATAGAAAAAGCTTTTGATACAAAACTAGAAAATAATAAAGTTTGGTTAGATGGAGTTCTTAGCCGTAAAAAACAAGTTATACCGTTTGTTCAACCACAATTTTAAAAAATCCATATTCCTATCTTGACTAATGAACATATGTTCGATATAATTTGTATCTGAACATATGTTCTAAAATGTCAATTAGGATTTAATTTGGAATCAATAAATATTTACTCCATTATAACCATAGCTTTTTTAGGTTCTTTTGGTCACTGCATCGGTATGTGTGGTGGGATTATAGTTGCATATAGTTCAACTAAGATAGATGATAAGTGGAATAAGACTAAGCAAACTATAGCTCATATATTTTACTCTTTTGGTAGGATATTTACTTATACACTTTTAGGTGGTATTTTTGGTTTCTTAGGTGGTGTTGCTATGTTTAACAACTTAGCAAATGGTATTTTACTTATAGTGGCTGGGATATTTATGATTTTAGCAGGACTTTCTTTAAGTGGTAAAATTAAATTTTTAACACTTATAGAACACTCTTTTTCTTCAAACTCTTTTTATACAAAAACTTTTAGAGAACTTCTTAAAACAAAATCATTGTTTAGTTTTTTTGTACTTGGTATGCTAAATGGACTTTTACCATGTGGTTTAGTTTACTTTTTTGCAGTTACAGCTGCTAGTACAGCAAGTCCAGTTTATGGAGCATTGGTTATGTTTATATTTGGTGTTAGTACCATACCAGCACTTTTTAGTTTAGGTTTTTTTGTAGGTTTATATAAAAATGGAAAATTTAGAAATATGATGATGAAGTTAGCTTCTATAAGTGTTATTATATTTGGACTTTTTACTTTAAGAAATGGTTATTACTATATAAAGTACCCTCAAAAAACCATAAGTGAATGTTGTGAATTTAATCCAGATACAGTAGAAGAGAATCAAACAATTAAAAATTTAAAGGAGATAAAATGAAAATAGTTTTAGCAGTAGATAAAGATAAACAAACTATCGTAAAAAGAACAGGTCAAGCACCTTTTTTTGTTATATATGAAGATGATAAGATTGTAAAATATATAGAAAACTCACACCATCATAACCATAAAGATATGGATGAAAATGAGCATAAAAAGGATGTTGAACCATTAAAAGGGTGTGATGTATTTTTAGTTCAGGCTATTGGTGAGAATATGAAAGAAACTATAAATTCCATAGGATTAGATATAAAAAAGATAAGACAAAAAGATGGTTTAACTTCAGATGAAGTTGTCAAAAACTTTTTAGTTGGAAATATTTAGATACAGTTAGATTATGAGTATAGGTAGGAAGATAAAAGATAGAAAAGTCGATGCTGACCATAGTAAGGTTTGTTTTAAACCATGTGGAATAAGAGGTATCGATTTGGAAAAAATTGTTATCTATGAAGATGAGATGGAAGCTATAAGACTTGCTGATTATGAGGGTCTTTATCAACAAGAAGCATCTCAAAAGATGGGTATCTCAAGAACGACATTTTCAAGAGTGGTTGAATCTGCAAGATTAAAAATAGCAGATGCACTTCTAAATCAAAAAGCGATAAATATAAAAAGTAGATAAGGAAATAAAATGATATTTGATTTACAAAAAGATAAAAGTTTAAATGAAACTTATAAGTTAATGGCTCAAACCATTATCCCTAGACCTATAGCATGGGTTGTTACTGAAGATGAGGGTGTAGTAAATATAGCTCCATTTAGTTACTTTATAGGTCTCTCTTCTGAACCTGCTAGTGTTTTAATCTCGGTTGGACATAAAGCTGATGCAACACCAAAAGATACCCTTTCAAATATACGAAAACATAAAAAATGTACTATTTGTATGGTAGATGAGAAAAACTTACAAAAGATGCATTTTAGTTCAAAGTCTTTAGATAAAGATATAAGTGAAGCTGAAATATTCAGTATAAAAACAACAAAGATAAATGCTAACTATCCACCTATGATAGATGGTGTTTCTTGTGCTTACTTTTGTGATTTCAATCAAGAGATAGATTTAGGTGGTGGTTCAACTATACCTTTGGTTTTAAATGTAAAAGAGATATTTGTTGATGATGAAAATATAACAGATAAAGAGAGGTTAACTATAGAGTTTAATCCAGTAGCAAGGATTGGTAAAAGTTATGCTTTCTTAGGAGATGAGATAACTCCACCTACTATACCTTAAAAGATAATTTATGAGCGATTATATATTATTTAGTATTATAACTTTTTTTCTTTCTATTATCTTTTCTATGGGTGGAGCAGGGGCTGGGATAGCTCTTGTTCCTATATTTAACTTTTTAGGGTTGGATTTTACTATGGCAAAAGCTGTTGGGCTTTTTGCTGGAGCTAGTACAACTATAACATCAAGTGTTATGAATCTAAAAAGAAAAGTTATAGATTTTGCTTTTGTTATACCTATAGCTATAGGTATGATGAGTTTTGCACCTGTTGGTGCTTATGCTAGTATGTTTATAGATGAAAATATAGTTAAGTTCTTTTTTATGCTTATGCTTTTTTATAGTGCTTCAATGATGCTTTTTGGTAAGAAGAAGTCTATATTGAAAGTAGATGGAAAAGTTGTTATGTTTGCTATAGGTTCATTTGTAGGTTTTTTAGCTGGAGTTTTAGGAGTAGGTGGTGGAAATATACTTATACCACTTCTTATACTTTTAGGGTTTGAGCCTAAAAAAGTTGCAGTATCAGTTAGTTTTGTAGTGCCGTTTTCAACTTTGGGTTCATTTTTTACATACTTGAACTTTGTAGATATAGACTATCTACTTTTAGCTTGTGTAGCATTTAGTTCTATAGTTGGTGGATATGTTGGAAATTATCTTATGCACTTTAAATTGCAACAGAGTCAGATTAAAAAATTGATGGGGGTTATACTCTATCTTTTAGCTTTTAAACTGTTATATCAGTTTATAGTTTAAAATTATTTAGTTAAAATACTTTTATAAATATAGGAGAATATATAATGGCAGATATAAAGATAGGCGTGATAACAGCAAGTGATAGAGCAAGTAAGGGTATATATGAAGATATATCAGGTGTAGCGATACAAGATACTATGAAAGATTATCTAAAGAGTGAATTTGAGATAGTATATAGATGCATCCCTGATGAGCAAGATATGCTTGAACAAACTATGATAGAGCTTTGTGATAAAGCAGGGTGTTGTTTGGTTGTAACGACAGGTGGAACAGGGCCAGCACTAAGAGATGTAACCCCAGAAGCGACTGAAAATGTATGTCAAAAGATGATGCCAGGATTTGGTGAGCTTATGAGACAAGTTAGTTTAAAGTATGTACCAACAGCTATACTTTCAAGACAAACAGCTGGTATAAGAGGTAAAAGTCTTATAGTAAATCTACCAGGGAAACCAAAGTCTATAAGAGAGTGTTTAGATGCTGTTTTTCCCGCAATCCCATACTGTATAGATTTGATAGGTGGTGCATATATTGAAACAAATGAAGAAGTTATAAAAGCTTTTAGACCTAAATCTAAATAAGCTTTTTTTAAGAAGAGTAAATTTTTACTCTTCTATGTAGTTTTTAAGTTTACGGCCAACTTTAGGGTGTTTTAGCTTTTTGATAGCTGAAGATTCTATCTGTCTTACTCTTTCACGAGTTACAGTTAACTCTTTTCCTATCTCCTCTAAAGTTCTATCACTTTCATCATCCATAATTCCAAAACGAAGTTTTATAACAGCTTTCTCTCTTTCATTTAACTGTTCTAACACTTGTTCTATCTGAACTTTTAAGTCATCTTTTAGTATAGCATCTGCTGGACTAAGTGAAGTTTTATCTTCTATAAAATCTCCAAAACGACCATCATCTTCACTACCTATTGGTGCTTCAAGACTTATAGGCTCTTTTGTGATTTTGATAACATTTTTAACTTTTTCAACTGAAAGACCTACTTCTTTTGCGATTGTATCTACATCTGGTTCTTTACCATGTTCTTGTAGGTGTTTTCTCATAATTTTGTTGATACGGTTTATAGTTTCTATCATATGGATAGGGATACGGATAGTTCTTGCTTGGTCTGCTATGGCACGACTTATTGCTTGACGAATCCACCATGTAGCATAAGTTGAGAACTTATAACCTTTTTCATATTCAAACTTGTCAACAGCTTTCATAAGACCGATATTACCCTCTTGGATAAGGTCAAGGAAAGGTAGTCCACGGTTAGTATATCTTTTTGCTATAGAAACAACAAGTCTAAGATTTGATTTTGCCATCTTTGTTTTAGAGATTTCAGAGATATTTTTACCCCTTTTTATCTGTTCTAAAATATCAGCTAATTTTTCAGGTTCCATATCGAAACTGTTTTTAGAAGCCTCTTTAGTTTGAACAAGTTTTTTAATCTCCATATATGTAGAAACCATAGTCGCTTCTGGTACCATATTGGCTATATCTTCTTTTGTTAGTTCTTGAATTTTATCTACTAAAACTTTATGATTTGCTTTTAGAGTTGCATTGAAAAGTGGTAGTTTATACTCAAGTCTTTTTAACTCTTTGTCATAACCCTCATCACTTTTAAGAGCAGTTTCCATCGCTTTTACAAGTTCATTTATAAGTTTTGAAGTTGGTCCTAAATCTAAAAGAGCTTCTTTTAAAATTCTTTTTTTGAAAGATAAGCTTAGGTAGTAATGGATAACTTCTTCATTTAATTCATCACTATCTCTTACTGGGCATTTTTCAGCTAGTTTTAACCACTCTTTTTTAGCTTTTTCAAGAGCTTTAAATGCAGTTGTTACTTTTGTAACTCTTGTTTTATCTTTTGCAGATAAAGATTTTTCATCTTGTTCTGCTGTTGTTTCTGTTGCAGAGTCATCATCAGCATCCTCTTTTTCATCTTCAAAGCTTTTGAAAAGTTCTTTAACTCTTCTTTCACGATTTATAAGAGGTTCTTTATAATCAAGTATAAAGTCTATAAGATATGGAACAGAACATATTGCATCTATAATGATGCTTTCTCCGTATTTAATCTTTTTTGATATCTCTATCTCTTCCTCTTTAGTTAAAAGAGCGATTTTACCCATCTCACGAAGATACATACGAACAGGGGAATCAGAACGAGACCACTCCAACAATTCGTGTTCTTTTAAGATATCAAAATCATCCATATCGTTGTTAAGTAACATTTTTCTTTGAGCAGTTTTTCTAGCTTCTGCTTCTCTATCATTTAGAAGTTTTGCATGTTCTGATGATGAGTAGAGACAAGTTTTATGTTTAACAACTTGCTTGTAAATATTTTTTGCTTGAGCAAGGGTAGGTTGCTTTTCAAAAAGTTCAATTAGTGATTCGTATGTTAAACAATCTTTGGTTTTATTGTTAGTAAAAAACTCTTCGATTGCTTTATTTAGTTCTTTTGCTGTCATTTAACTGATGCACTCCGTAACTTTAAGTTGTTTTAAGGTTGGATTATACCGAAATTTTCTTGTTTTTAGCTTGTTTACTTTTTATAAAAATATTTCAATAGCTCTTTTTAAGTCTTCTTTAGTGTCTATACCAAAACCTGTACTAGATACTTTTACCATACTTATCTTTTTTTGATGGTATATTGCACGAAGTTGTTCTAATTTTTCTATATCTTCTATAGGTGCATCTCCTAAATTACAAAACTCATTTAAACTTTTTTTATCAAAACCATATATACCTATATGACCAAAGTATTTTGCTCCACCACCTTGGTTAAATGGGATTTGACAACGGGAAAAATATATAGCTTCATCATTTGCATTTAGTACAACTTTTACAAGATTTGGGTCTTTTGCTACCTCTGCATTTATAGCATTGTAACAACTTCCCATTATAAAATCTTCTTTTTTATCTTGTAGTTTTTTAAGTCTTTTTATAAGTGATTCAACAACTTCTGGTTCTATAAATGGTTCATCTGCTTGAACATTTATGATAAGTTCATTTTCATCAAGATTTAAAATATTTGCACATTCATTTATTCTGTCTGTTCCACTTTTATGTGTGTTTGATGTTAGCATTGCATCTATACCGTGTTCTTTACAAACAGATATGATTTTTTCATCATCCCCAGCTATAACAACTTTATCTATATGTTGAACTCTTTTTGCTGTTCTTACAACCATAGGTAAACCACCTATATCTGTCAAAACTTTTTGTGGAAATCTAGTTGAAGCTAATCTTGCAGGTATTATTATCATAATATTAATTCCTTTTGAGTATAATAACGAAATTATATCTAAAAGGTCTTTATGCTTTTATATCAACCATCTTCAGGTTACTGTTTTAACAGTGATTCTTTATTTTTATATGATTTTATATCCTCATTCAAACCTCGAGGTAGGATGCTAGATGTTGGTGCTGGATGTGGTATAGTTGGGCTTTTAGTGGCAAGAGATTATAAAAGAGTTGAACTTGAAGCTGTTGAAAAACAGGATGTTTTCGCTGAATTTGCCACTATAAATGCTAGGGTAAACAAGATAGATTATAAACTTCATAAGTGTAATTTTTTAGATTTGGAAGTTGATGAAAAGTATGATTATATAGTTTCAAACCCACCTTTTTATAATAGTTCTTCAACAAAAAGTGAAAATGAGATGATTTTCAATGCAAGATATAATGTTAATTTACCATTGAAAGATTTTTTCAAAAAAGTATCTCAAGTTTTAAAACCTAAGTCTCATTTTGTTTTTTGTTACGATGCTACACACTTTGGTTTGATTTGTGCTGAATTAGATAGGGTAAATATGAGAGTAGTTGATGTTGCATTTGTACATCCAAAAAAAGATAGAGTGGCTTCAATAGTATTAGTTCATGCAAGAAATGGTTCAAATGCTATGATGAAAGTTTTACCACCAGTTATAACTTTTGATGGTTCAGAATTTTCACAAAAAACACAAGCTATCTATGATAAAGCAAAAACACAGAGTATAAAATGTCAATTATAAAAAAAGAAAACTATCCATATATGTTTGATACTTCAGCTTGTTCTAGTTGTGGTGGTAGATGTTGTACCGGTGAGAGTGGTTATATATATGTAACAAAAACAGAAGCTCAAAAGATTTGTGAGTTGTTAAATATAGACACTCCTACACTTATAAAAGAGTATCTTTTTAAAAAGGGTTACAGGTATTCTATAAAAGAAAATAAGATAGGTGATAGTTATGAATGTGTTTTTTACGATAGAGAGATAAATGGCTGTAAGATCTATGAAGCTCGTCCAGAACAATGTTCAACATTTCCTTTTTGGGATTATTTTAAAACTAGAGTCGATGAGTTAAAACAAGAATGTCCAGGGATTATAGATGTATAAAAGTATTTTTAGTTTTGTACTTGTTTTTTTACTTAATGCTTGTTCAAGCCATAAAACAGATATAAAAGGTTATGAAAAAGCTTTTGCCCAAGAGGATATATACATTGTTTTAGCATTAAGAGCTGAGGAAAAAAGATCTTATAAAGAAGCAAGTAAAATATTTGATATACTTTATGAAAAATCTTACAAAAAAGAGTATCTTTATCATTCATTAAATGATCTTCTTATGACTAAAAAGTATGATGAAATTTTAAAAAAAGTAGAGTTAGATAAAAAAGACTTGATCCTTAGAAGAATGGAGATCATAGCACTTATAAATTTGCATAGAGTAAAAGAAGCAGAAGAAAAAGCATTGGAGTTAGTAAAACAAACAAGAGATGCTAATGATTATATACTAGTTAGTGATTTATATATTTCTCAAAAAAAGTTTGATAAAGCATTAAAGTATCTTGAAAGTGCTTATATGAAGGACTATAACGAAAAGATTTTAGATAAAATAGCTACGATTTTATATGTTAATCTAGGTAGAAAAAAAGAAGCTATCGCTCAACTTGAAACACACTCAAGAGTGTATAATTGTTCTAAGCTTATTTGTGGAAAACTTATAAGTTTTTACAGTGATGAAAATAATATAGATGGTCTTTTGTCTGCATATTTAAGATACTACAAAGTTGATGCTAATGAAAAAGTAGCAGAGAAAATTATACAGATATATAACTATAAGCAAGATTATATTAAACTTATAGACTTTTTAAAAGAAAATGATACCAACAATAGATTACTTTTAGATTTATATATTAAAATCAAAGATTATAAAAAAGCTTATAAGTTAGCTGAATTATTGTATGAAAAGACAGGCGATATAGAATACCTTGGTAAAAGTGCAATATATGAATATGAAGCTAAAAATAAAAATTTAACTAAAAATGATATATCTCATATAATATCTAAATTTAGAAAAGTTGTCTTACAAAAAGAAACAGCTTTATATCTAAATTATTATGGTTATCTTTTAATAGATCATAATGTTGATATAACTCAAGGTATAAAGTATATAAAAAAGGCATTAGAACTTCAACCAAATGCATCTTTTTATCTTGATTCTTTAGCTTGGGGTTATTATAAACAACATAAATGCAAAAAAGCAAAATTTGTAATGGATAAAGTTGTAAAATTGGGTGCTTCAAAATATAAAGAGATTTTATCACATAAAAATATTATAGATGAATGTTTAAAAAAAGGAAAAAAGGAAAAAAATGATTTTAGATGATATTATAAAAAAAACTAAAGAAGATTTAGCAAAAAGGGAAAAAGAGTTTTCTCTTGATTGGTTGGGTCGTTCACTTGCATATAATGCTAGAGCTCCTAGAGATGTTATACCTTACTTAAAAGCAACACCAGAAGATCCATATAGAATTATATCTGAGGTAAAAAAAGCATCTCCGTCAAAAGGTGTTATAAGAGAAGATTTTGACCCACTTGAAATTGCTCAAGCTTATGAAAGAGGTGGGGCTAGTGCTATATCTATACTAACAGAACCACATTTTTTTCAAGGTTCACTTGATTATCTTGGTGCTATAAGAAGATATGTTGGCATCCCACTTTTAAGAAAAGATTTTATAGTTTCAAAGTATCAGATACTTGAAGCAGTTGTTCATGGGGCTGATTTTATACTACTTATCGCAGCAGCTTTAAGTAAAAAAGAGTTAAAAGAGTTATTAGCTTATACTAGACATTTAGGTATGGAAGCACTTGTTGAAGTTCATGATAAAACAGACCTTACCAAGGCTATATATGCAGGAAGTGATATAATTGGGATAAATCATAGAAATTTAAAAACTTTTGAGATGGATATGAATCTTTGTTATGAATTAATCCCTATGATACCAAATGGTAAGATTATAGTAGCAGAGAGTGGTATTTATGAACATGGACAATTAGAAGATTTAAGTAAAGCTGGTGTTGATGCTTTTTTAGTTGGAGAATCTTTAATGAGACAAGACAATGAAGAAGAAGCATTAAAAAAGCTTAAATTTGGATAGTTTTAGATAAAATACAAAAAAATTATATATAGATAAGGTCATTATAGATGCTAACTGTTGCACTTCCAAAAGGTCGTATTGCTAAGGAAACTTTAGAGATTTTTGAAACTATTTTCGGAGATAGTTTTAAGTTTGATGATAGAAAACTGATTTTAGAAACACCAAAATTTCGTTTTTTACTTGTAAGAAATCAGGATGTAGCTACTTATGTTTACCATCAAGCAGCAGATATTGGTGTAGTTGGTTTAGATACTTTAGAAGAGCAGGGTCTTGATGTTGTTCGTCTTTTAGATTTAAAAAGAGGGGTATGTAAAGTATCTATAGGTATGAAAAAGGGTGAAAAATTTGACCTTAATAAACCAGATATAAAAGTAGCCTCTAAGATGGTAAATATCACAAAAAGATATTTTGAAGAGAGAGCTGTATCTGTTGATATTATAAAACTTTACGGTTCTATAGAGTTAGCTCCACTTATAGGTTTAGCTGATATGATAGTAGATATAGTTGAGACAGGTACTACAATGAAGCAAAATGGTTTAGAGGTTGTTCAAGATATAATGACAAGTTCAACATACCTTATAGCAAATAAAAACAGCTATATATCTAAAAAAGATGAAGTATTAGATATATACGAAAAGATAAATGAAGTTATAAAAGCAGAACAAGAAGCATAATGACAAACTTAGATTTATATGCAAAAGCAGAACACCTTTTAGGTATAGAAGATGCAACAGAAGCTCTTTATGATTTGTACCGTTCAGAACTAGATGAGTACAAAGTAAAAACATTACTTGATGTTGGTTGTGGTCGTGGTGGATTTATGCAACGGATGATTAGTGATGGAGTTGAGTGTAAGGGTATTGACCTTAGTTCTGTTATGGTTGAAGAGTGTAAACTAAAAGGGCTTGATGCCCAGTGTATAGATGTTGCTGATGTAGATGGTTGTTATGATGCTATCGTTTCTATATTTGATGTGCTTAATTTTATGGATGAAAAGGAACTTATAAAGTTTTTAGATGCTATATCTGACAAACTAAATGATGATGGTATATTTATAGCTGATATAAATACTATTTATGGTTTTAGTGATGTAGCAGATGGTACTATGAGCAACGATACAGAAGATGAGTTTTTAAGTGTAGATGCTAAGTTTGCAAACAATGAACTTCATACAAAATTTACATTATTTGTAAAAGATGAAGATGGTAGATTTACAAAGTATCAAGATACTATAGTGCAGTACTTTCATAAGATAAAAGTATTTCAAAAGTTAGCTAATTTAAAGTTAGTAGATAAACAGACTTTTTCTCTTTATGATACTGAGGACAAAACTCTTCTTATATTTAAGAAGAGATAAAAGTCCTTTAGTTTTTTTGAGTTTTTTCCATTTGGTCTAGGTACTCTCTTATATCTGAGTATATTTTAGATATATCTTTATTTTCTTTATCAAGTTGAGAAAAGATAAAAAGTCCCATAGAGTGCCATATAGATATACCATCGCTAAGGCTTAGTTTTTCCTCTTCTAGTTTATTCATGATAAATTGCATTATCTCATCGTGTTTTTGTGCATCCATTTTATTTTCCTTTTTTTAAGATTAATGTTGTTGATTTATCAAAGTTAAAGTATTTGTTAGCTATCTCTTTAACTTTTTTTGGCGTTATTTTATTTATATTTTCCTCATAAGTTAAAAGAGGTGTTAAATCTCCCCTTACAAGATAACTTCCATAAAGGTTAGCAACAGAAGTTGAACTCTCTAGTGAATATATAAAGTCAGCTTTTGTATTTATCTTTACTTTTTCAAGCTCTGCTTCACTTACTTTTTCATTTTTTAGTAACTCTATCTGTTTTATAAGCTCTTTTTCTACATCTTCTGCTTTTACATTTGGATTACAAGATGCTAAAAATATAAAAAGACCAGGGTCAATATTTTCCATATTGTAAGCATATACTTGATTTACCATTCTTTTTTTATCTACTAATTCTTTATAAAGTCTTGAACTTTTTCCAGAATAAAGTATCTCAGATATAGCACTAAGTGTTACTTGATCTTTATCTAAAAAGTTGGGTATATGAAAAGTTATAGCTACCATCTCAACTTCACTGTCTTTGTGAACGATAACTCTTTTTGCACCATTTTGTTCAGGTTCAACAAACTTAACTTCTGGTACTTCAACTTTGTTTTTTATATCTCCAAACTCTTTTTTTGCTTTTTTAAATACCTCTTTGGCATCAACATCACCAGTAACTATAAGTATCGCATTATTTGGTTGGTAGTAAGTTTTATGAAACTCTTTGATATCGTCGATGCTCCAAGTTTGGATATCATTCATAAATCCTATTGGTGTCCAATGATATGGATGGTAAACATAAGAGTTATTAAACATAGCAAAGTATAAAAACCCAAGAGGTGAGTTTTCTGTTCGCCATCTTCTTTCTTCAGCTACAACATCTCTCTCAGGTTGAAATTCTTCATCTTTTAAACTAAGATTTTGCATTATTTCTGCATAAAGATTTAATGATTTATCAAGATTATCAGATGATGATTTTATATAGTAGTGTGTATAGTCAAAACCAGTTGAAGCATTATTTACTCCACCTATGCTTTTTACCTCTTTATCAAACTCTCCAGCTTGTAAATTTTTTGTAGATTTGAAGTTCATATGTTCAAGCATATGAGCAATACCTGTTTTTCCCATAATTTCATTTCTACTACCAACTTTATAGAAGATATCTGTACTTATAACACCAGAATTATTTTCTAGTGGTATAACAACTATCTCAAGACCATTTTTAAGAGTTTTTGTTTCATAATTTGGAAGATTTGAGTTTGTTTTTATAGTTTTTTCTTTTTTTGACATATTTGTAGCCTTATTGTTTGAATTTGTTTCATAGTTTATAAAACTACTTTGTGCAAATGTTAAGCTAGTACAAAATACAAGAGTTGCAATAAGTCTCATACTATTTTCTATCTGTACCGATAGCTTGAGTTATATTTGTATAACCATCTGCTTTTAAAAGTTCTATAAGCTCTTTATTTATATTCATAATCATATCTGGACCATGAAAAATAAGACCACTAAGGATTTGAACAAGTGAAGCACCAGCTTTTATCCTTCTATAAGCTTCTTGAGCCGAATCTATCCCCCCAACTGAGATTAAAACTGTTTTACCATATAGCTCTTTTGCTATTGCTTCAAAGATTTTGAAACTTTTTTCTTTTAAAACAGCACCACTTAGACCACCTATATCTTTAGGATTTTTAACTAAAGAGTAGTCTATAGTTGTATTGGTAGCGATAATACCATCTGCACCTTTTTCAACTGCAAGAGTTGTAAGTGCTACAGCATCTTCTGGTGTCATATCTGGTGCTATTTTTAGTAGTATCGGTTTATCTGTTAATGCTTTAGCTTCTTTAAAAAGTTTAGTTATAAATTCCTCATTTTGTAAATCTCTAAGACCAGGTGTATTTGGTGAAGATATATTTATAACTAAGTAATCACCTAAGTCTTTAAAAGTTTTTATAAGCGTTGTATAGTCATCTATAGCTTTATCTTCGGGTGTGATTTTATTTTTACCTATATTTACACCTATAGGTGTTTGAAATGGGTATATATCTTCTAACCTTTTTTTTGCTATCTCCATACCATCGTTATTAAAGCCCATAGCATTTTGGATAGTTTCCTCTTCTATATGGCGAAACATACGGGGTTTTGGATTACCAGCTTGTGGCTTTGGTGTAATAGTTCCTATCTCAGTATAACCAAATCCAAGGATTTGCATCCCTCTTATCATAGTAGCATTTTTATCAAATCCAGCTCCAAGACCAACAGGATTTGGAAATATACGGTTAAATAACTCTTGTTTTAAAATATCATCATTTATAAAGTGTGATTTTTTAAAAAAGTTAAAAGGGGTAGGGCATACATTTGGTACTCTTAAAACAGACTCAGCGATATGGTGAGCAGTCTCTGGTTGAAATTTAAATAATACAGGTTTTATATAATCATAGTAATTCATTTTGTTCCAATTTTAAAAAGTTTTGTAATTATACAAAAATTAATGTTACAAGATGGTAAATTCTATATTTTGTTTTATAAGTTGGTTTTTAAACTTATCAAAATATTTAGATACTTCATCTTTATCTATTCCACTAAGTGATAGCTCGACAGATACACCTTTAGAATTTATCATAGGAAGTGATGAAAGTTCAACTGTATCTGGTAGCTCTTTCATAAGATTTATAAGTGTATTTTCACTTGTTTTTGCTATAAGTGTGTATCTATATTTTTTCTCAGAAGAGTTAAATTTTTCTTTTATGATACCCTTTAACATCGGATGTGCCATAGATGGAAATCCTGGTACAAAGAAAAATCTATCTTCTAAATAATATGCTGACATATTATTTACAGGATTATGTATAAGCTTTGAACCAACTGGTAAATCTGCCATATGTATCCTATGTGGATAAGCTTCATCTTTAAACCTATCTATAATATCTTGTTTAAACTTTTCATTTGTTTGAAGTGGTTTTGATGTAAAAACTTCAGCTGATATAGCACGAGTTAAATCATCTGGAGTTGAACCAATACCACCGAAAGAAAATAAAATACTTTTCTCATCTTTTTTTACCAATTCATAAGTTTGTTTTATAAGTTCAACATCATCTTTTATGATAAAAGATGCAAAAAGTTCGTGTCCATACTTTGCTAGTTCATCTCTTAAAAAGTTAAAATGTTTATCTTCTCTTCTGTTATTTAAAATCTCAGTACCTATGATAACCGCATAAAAATTCATCTCTTTACCTC
>JAMOQV010000211.1 GCA_027068615.1 Helicobacteraceae bacterium
AGTTTACAATTTTTAGTGGTTGTAGTGTTGTTTTATATCTGTCATTTACCTCATTGTCATAAAAACACTCTATCTCTTTTTTCTCTTTTATAGCACTCTCTAGCATCTGTATATCTACAAATCTATCACTTATATCTTCTATGTTTAGTTTTGTATAGATGGGGTTAAAATCTTCATTTTTTATCTTTGAGAGTAGTTTATGTGCTTTTGTTGAAAACTTACCACCGATGCCCTCTGTAATCTTTTCTATGATATCAAGAACCAATTCATCTTCAAGTGATTTTGTTTTTTGTACTTTAAAACCATCTTGCATCTTCCACTTTTTGTTCTCTTGATAGATGGGAAAAGAGATAAGTCTTTCATTAAAATCTCTCTGAATAGTTCTAGGACTTGTGTTAAACTCCTCTGCCAACTCTTTAACTGAAAGTGCTTCACCATCATTTAGTTTTGAAAGGATAACTGTTAGTCTTGTTAAGATTTTATCGTAGTCGTGTTTATATGCCATCAAAGAGCCTAAAGTTTTTTCAGATTATACTAATTTTTTGCATAATAGACTCTTGAAATACAAAAGATGACTTTCTCTCTTCTAAAAAATCTACTTCAAAAGATTTAAAATAAAATTTTATATTATTATGTCTGCTTTAAAATATGAAGATATAAGTTTATAATCTTCATCACTATAACCATAGATAATAACTTCACACTCTATCTCAATAGGTTGAGAAAAAAAGTTATGATATAGCTTGATAACTTCAACTTTATCTAATCCACCAACACCACAACCCATAAGTGGGATAGCTATCTTTAAAGATTTTGAGTGTTTTTCAGCATATAAAAGTAGATGCTTTTGTATGTTCTGAAGTGATTGTTCAATCGTTTTAAGTGTTGGTAATTTGTCAGTTTGTCTTACACCTCTGTTGTAGTTCATAACAGCAACATTCAAAGCATACTTAAAGTTAGTAGCATTTGCAGAAGATGAAACAACAACATCACCCTGCTGTAACTCCCCATCCATAGAACCCAATATAGCATCAAGTTCTGTTTGAAGTTGAATCCCACAATGCCGTTTAAATGCCATAGAAACACCACTACCTAAAATAAGCCTAGTGTTAGAAGCATTTACTATAAAATCAGCTTCTTCTGTTATAAGGTTTCCTTTTTTTATGGTTGTTTTGTAGGGCATAAAATTTCTTTTATTTCTTCTATCAATGTTTTTATTTTTTCTTTATCTTCTCTTATTTCAAAATAACCATAATACCTATTATAATTCTTTATTAATATGGCATCTTTCACTTTTTCTAATTTTTTTCTAATTTCATCTACTATTTGTTTATTTATATCATAACCAAATGAATTAACTCTATTTGCTACTTGTAATTTAATATCTTTATATTCTGACTTAGTTTTCATAATTCTCACAATAAATTCATCATTCAATATAATATCTAATGATTTATCATCAATTCGTAAATATTGATAATTATCTTTTATCTCATTAGTAAACTTATCTAAAAATAATTTCCATTGTAATTCATATACTTTATAAGATATTTGTTTTATATCTTTAACTAATGGTTCTGACAATTTTGTTATATTTTCATCATTAATTAATTTTTTAAAAGCTTCAAACAATTTTGAAGTTGTAGCAATTTTTTCTGCTAATGATATTACATTTTCTTTCTTTTTATTTATGATTATTTTAACTATCTCTTTATACTCTTCAAGTGCATAATTTAGATTTGTGATATTTTTAACTTCTTTTTGACACTCTTCTATCCATTTTAAAATATCTTCATTAAATGATATTTGTTTATATTCAATTTTTTCATCTCCTTTTATATAACTTTTTTCTGAAGCTTCAACACCATATTTTGTCAAATAATAGATGATTACTTTTTGATTATCAGTTTTAACACCTTCTAAAAATTTATGATAATCATATATCTGCTGTTCTTGGTCATCTGCATCAATTTTCATTTCAATACCAATAAAATACTTTTCACTTTTTATAGTAAAATCAATCCGTCTATTTTTATCTGTTAAATCTTCCCTTTTAACTCGTAAAACTCTACCAAAATCATTAAGTTTTAAAACATTTTTTATAAAAATATTAACAAATAAATCATTTTGATAATGTTCTCCATTTATATCTAAAAACGAATGTAAAAATCTTGAGTGAAGACCTACTTCTTCATTAGAATTTCTAACTACTTTTAATATATTGTAATCATTTAATCCTCTTAATCTTTGAAGTTTTTGTTCTGCTAAAAACTCTTTTATCTCTTGAAAAAACTCTTCATATTTTTTATCTTCCATACTTCTTTTCCTTTTTATTATATTATATCAAGATTATATTTTGAAGTACGAAAGCTTTATGTCTGTTTTGAGTACATAGTCTGTAACTCCTTTGAAGCATACATCAGAGCATAACTATAATTAGCAACAGCCAAGGCTACAACTTCCCTATCTGCACGAACTTCTAAAGATGCATATTGTAACTCTACACCGTTTTTACTCACGGCAGTCATAACCACCTCTTTGTCTGAACGAAGTTCTTTTGAAGCATATTTTAAAGCACCTTTTGTATTTTTCACAGCCATCATCACAACCTCTTTATCTGAAAAAAGCTTTTTATCTGCAAAGTCTAAAATCCATACGGGATAGCTTTTACTTATGGCTATCATAAGTATCTCTTTATCTGAGCGAAACTTTTTTGAAAGGTATTGAAAATCCTCACTATTCTTCCTAATAGCACTTATCACAACTTCCCTATCTTTACGAAGCTTTTCAAAAACAAAACTAAAACCAACATTACACTCACGAATGGCAGTTAGTGTAACTCTTTTGTTATCTTTATATTTGTAACTTAAAAGTTCTACTTTTTCATCATTTGCTTTTAACAAATCTATATATTTTTGTTCATCACTTGTAAGCTTTGAACTTTTTTTAAGAGTAGTCGCATCTGTTATAGTTCTAAGTTCATAAATATCTATATCTATCTTTGATAATTTTAACTCTAACAAAGAATCATTGTCTTTTAGAGCTTTTTTGACTACTTTTATAACACCTTTAGATGAATCACTTTGAAAAGTAAATATTTTAAATTTATTCATAAGTTTTTTTTTCAATTTCTATACAAAACTTCTCAACATCCTCAACTATCTCATCTATAGCCTCACTAGCTTTTTTATATAAAACTTTTGAGTAAAGGTTATCATTTATAGCATCACTTTCTTCAAGATTATTTAGTATGGAGTATTTTATCTTTGGGTTTAAAAACATATCTGTATTTATAAGATTTCCACTTGTTCCGATGATGACTAAAAACTTACAATCATCTATCTCTTTAAAAAGTTTTGCATACATTGGAGCTTGTTCTCCAAAGAAAACTACATCAGGACGAAGCATATCTTTTTTACACTTTGGACAAAGGTTATATGCATCTCTTTGTTTTTTATAGCCTATATCTTCTTTATAGCCACACCCCTCACAATATATGCTAGTCATAAAACCGTGTAGATGAAGAACATCTCTACACCCTGCTTTTTCAAAAAGATTATCTACATTTTGAGTTATTATAGCTATATCATTTGGGTACTTGTCTTTTAACTTTTTGATTT
>JAMOQV010000212.1 GCA_027068615.1 Helicobacteraceae bacterium
TTAAAACCAATTAGAAACAGTTGATAATATTTCTACCAAAAGGATGTCAAGATGCAAAAAAAGATAATCTTAAGTTTAGTAGCTTTAGGCTCTTTAAGTACGATAAATGCAGATACTCTGCAAGGTATGTTTAGTAATGGTAAAGTTAGTGGTAACATTAGGGAGTTTAGTATATCAAGAAGTGTAGATGATACTAGAAGTGCAAAGTCTGATTATACTAGAGATGGACATGCTATAGGTGGTTTTTTAAAGTATGAAACTGCTACTTATGAAGGTCTTAGTTTTGGTACAGCTTTTTATACTACAAATGGTTTTTTACTAGATGACCCTAAAGATGATTATACAAAAGTTGATCCAACACTATTTGGAAAAGATAACAACAGTTACTCAATACTAGGCGAAGCTTATCTAAAATACTCTTACGACAACACAACATTTAAAGCAGGTCGCCAAAAGTTAAATACACCTCTAGCTGGTGCTGATGATGCTAGAATGATACCAAACTTTTTTGAAGCTTATGTTTTAACAAACAAAGATGTAGAAGATACTACAATCTTACTAGCACACATAACTAAGTTTG
This sequence comes from Helicobacteraceae bacterium, assembly GCA_027068615.1. Taxonomy (GTDB): domain Bacteria; phylum Campylobacterota; class Campylobacteria; order Campylobacterales; family Sulfurimonadaceae; genus Sulfurimonas. The sequence goes on from JAMOQV010000212.1 coordinate 581, forward strand.
CACAAGGTACATTTGGTCGTGCTTACAATGGTGGTTTGTTAGCTATAACTGGTGGTTACTCTTATGTAGATACAAGAGATCAAGTTGAAGATTTTGTAGATATGGGAACTTATGCTGTAGGAAAAGATACATCTGGAGTTAGCATCGCCTCTGCTACTTATACAGGTATAAAAGATTTAAAAATCCAACTATGGGATTATTATGCTCACGATATATTAAATGCAATCTATGGCGAAGCTTCTTATAAAATGGACTTAGGTTCTATAAAACCTTTTGTCGCATCTCAATTCATTAGTGAAAGTGATGTTGGTGATAGTTATGCAGGTGATTTAAGTGGTCTTTACTGGGGTGCTAAAGTTGGTGCGAAGATAGATGCATTTACTGCTTATGTTGCATACTCTTCAACAAGTTCAAACGATGATAATGACGATGCTACAAAAAATGCTATTATCTCTCCATGGGGTGGTATGCCAGCATATACTCAAGGTATGGTAACAAGACATGTATTTTTAGCAGGAACTGATGCTACTAAAGTAGCTGCATCTTATGATTTCAAATCAATGGGTACAAACCTTAAAACAGTTCTTTACTATGCAAACTACAGTATGGATAAAAACAATGGATACACAGAAGATGATGCTAGTGAGATAGGATTTGATTTTATCTACTACCCTGAATTAGTAAAAAATCTACAACTTCGTTTCCGTGGAAACTTTGCTGATGATTTTTATGTTAAAAACTCTGATTCTGATGCAACAAAAAATGGTTCTGTTGGTTGGAATGAATACAGATTTATTATGAATTATAGTTTCTAATCATGAAAAAGTTATCTATAAAAATACGATTACAACTAATAATTGTATCGAGTATCTTACTGGTTTCTACTGTTTTTACTTTTCAGTCGATAAGTGATATAAATAATCTTACAGAGAGTAAGATAAAAGATTATAAAGAAAAAGCATATGAAGATATAGAATCTGAGTTGAAAAACTATACATCTTTAGCTATTAACTCTATAGAATCATTTTATAATAAAACTTCTAAAGATGAAGAGATAACTAGTAACTTAAAACTTAAAACAGATTTTATATTTTCAATGATGCAAAGAGAGTATGAAAACAACAAAGATAAACTAAGCGAAGATGAGCTAAAAGAGCGTATCAAGGAGCTTGTAAAATCTGTTAGATATGGAAAAAGTGGATATTTTTGGATAAATGATTTTGATTATAAGATGGTTATGCATCCTATCAAAGAATCTTTAACTGGAAAAGTGTTTATAAATACCCCTAAAGTTCCTTTTGTTCAGTTAGGAGTAGATGCATTAAAAAAATGCAATTGTAATCGTGCATATATAAAGTATGAATTTTACAATCCTGCTAGTAAAAAATATGAACCAAAGATTTCTGTTGTAACAGTCTTTAAACCATTTAACTGGATAATTGGTACAGGTGCTTATGTAACAGAGTTAACTAAAACCTTTCAAAAAGAAGCATTAAAAACTGTTTCTGCTATGAGATATGGAAAAAATGGTTATTTCTGGATTAATAACACTGAACCAAAAGTGATTATGCATCCTATAAAATCATCATTAGTTGGTAAAAATGTATCTAGTGTAAAAGATCCAGATGGTGTATATGTATATCAAGAGATAGTAAAGGTAGCAAAAGATAAGGGTGAGGGTAAAGTCCTTTTTAAATGGTCAAAACCTGGCAGTAATATACCTGAACCTAAAATGGGTTATGTAAAACTTTTTAAACCTTGGGGTTGGATTATCGGTACTGGTGCATATACAGATGATATAGAAAAAAATATAGCTAAGATAAAAGAAGAATCTAAAGCTGAGATAACATCATTGATTGAAAAAATAGCAATTGAATCTTTAGTGATTATTTTATTGCTTTATTTTATAACTTTATATCTAATCAACACAGGTGTATCAAGACCAATAGAGCAATTTAAAGCTAAAATTTTAGATATTGCAAAAAACAATGATCTAACTCAAAGGGTAGATACTAATGCACCATTGGAGATTAGTGAGATGGGTGAGAGTTTTAACAAGTTGGTTAGTTCTGTAGAAAAACTTATATCTGCTTCTAAGATATCATCTAGTGAAAATGCATCTATATCTCATGAGTTGTCTGTAACATCTAACCAAGTTGGGGTAAATATAGAGCAATCAGTTTCCCTTATAGATGAAACAAATCAAAAAGCTCATAGCATTACTACTGATATTTCAGAATCTATCTCAGAAGCTAAAAAAAGTAAAGATGATATTGAGCTGGCAAATAAAAATCTTATGATTGCTAAAGATGAGATTATACAACTAATCTCTAAAGTAAAAGAGAGTGCTGAGAGTGAACATGATTTGGCAAGCACTATGGAAAACTTATCTAAAGATGCCAATGAAGTTAAAGATATCTTAAGTGTTATCTCAGATATTGCAGACCAAACAAATCTTCTTGCACTAAATGCAGCCATAGAAGCAGCAAGAGCAGGAGAACACGGAAGAGGGTTTGCAGTTGTTGCTGATGAAGTTAGAAAACTAGCTGAGAGAACTCAAAAATCACTCGGTGATATACATAGCACCATAAGTGTAATAGTTCAAGCAATCGTAGATGCTTCAAACCAGATGAATAAAAATTCAACAGATATACAACATCTTTCAGATACATCGCAAGATATAGAAGACAAGATTGTAAACACTGTTGAAATTGTCAAAAAAGCTGTTCAATCAAGTGATGATACAGTTAAAGATTTTGAAACAACGAGTAAAAATATTGAAGATATAGTTTCAAAAATCCAAAAAGTAGATGAGATATCTAGTAGCAATGCTAGAAGTGTTGAAGAGATAGCTTCTGCTAATCAACATCTAAATGATATGATAAATAGATTAAATCATGAGTTGGAGCAGTTTAAAACATAGTTGTTACTTAAAGCCTAGCATTTTTAGCTAGGCTGAGAGTACCTCTTCACAAACAAGCATCTCCCACCCATGAAA
>JAMOQV010000213.1 GCA_027068615.1 Helicobacteraceae bacterium
CATTGTATTGTCGAACTCAGGTTTTAAGTTAGTTTAAAAATCCCATAGATTTTTCACCATCAAAACTAGCATCTTTTTCTTTTTTTATCTCATCTATAAAATCTTTAGTATAAAAGATAGGTTCTTCTTTTACGGCCACTTTATATGCTGTATTTTTAACTATTAGATTGATTTGCCCACCAGTTATATTAAATGAAGCTAATTTTTTTATGTCAAAATCTTTTTCGTATTGAGCATCTTTTGGTAACATCTTTTTCCACAACTCTATTCTTTGACTTTCATTAGGTTTTTTGAACTCAATTTTATAGTTAAATCTTCTTGAAAATGCTTTATCTATATTTTCAAGTAGATTTGTTGTGGCTATAAGTATCCCTTTAAAATTTTCAATTTGTTCTAAAAATATATTTTGCATCTGGTTATGCATTTGATCTGCTCCAGTTATTGCTCCACTAGATCTAGCACCTAAAAATTGATCTGCTTCATTTAACAATAGTATAGGTTCAGTTTTTGTTTTTTCACTTAGTTCATAAAAGTTATCAAATATTTTTCTAACATTTTTTTCACTCTCACCAACATACATAGATAGTATCTTAGAGCAATCAAATGACAACACTTGTCTTTTAAGAGATTTAGCTAGTGAATGTGCTGTAAGTGTTTTACCTGTTCCAGCTACTCCATAAAAAATGATTCTGGCATCTATACCATTTTTTTTCTCTTTTATACCCCATTTTACTAAACGGTTTATAACCTCTTTATCTAGTTGTTTCATAAGATTGTTTAGAGTTTTTTTTGTTGATTCATTTAATACAACATCTTCTAAAGTAGTATCACTCTCTACTAACTCAAATGTATCTTGTTCACTTATAAGTGTATCTAGTTTTAGTTTTCTTACTTTTTTATTTTTATGTGGATGCATTATACTTTGAAGTATGTCATCTACTATATAAAATGCACGGCTAATCCCACCAAAAGGATTTAGCATCTCTTCATAATCTATAATCCCACTTTCTAAAAGATGTGAACCCTCTTCTAAAAGTGAACGATTTTTAATTCTTTCATATTCATCAACACTTATAAGTTCTATAAGTGTATTCATCTCTCTAAGAGAAGCTTCTGTTGAACTATACTCTTCACGGAGTAGGGCTATAAATATAATTTCTTCAAGTGCTGACATTTTCTTTTGTTTGAAAAACTTATCCAATATAAGAGTTTCTTTTGTCTGTTGTATCCTTTCTTGAATCCTTTTTTCAAGAAGTTTTACTTTATTTAAAATTCTATCTATCCCTAACGAATGATCATGTGTATTTTGTCTTATAACACTCATCTTTTGATATAGTTCTATTCTAAAGAATTGGTCTTGTAGATATTCCAAATGGTCGTTATATGCTTTTATATCTGGTAAATCAACTTCAAGTGTTCCATCTTGTAGGAGTTTTAAAAATGCTGGAGTTAGTCCAACTGCTGTATTTAAAATTTCTAAAGGTGTTATGTCTGATATTTTTATGGGTGCAAAGCTTTGTTGATGTAGCCAACCAAGTTCTAACAGTTTTTTAAACTCTTTTAAATGCTTTAGGTGTTCATACTCTTTTGTTGAAAAAAGTTCTTGTAAAACTTCCAAGACAAGCACATCATCTTGACCTTGAATATACTTTTTAGCAAGAAGTTGAAGAATCTTAGCTTCAACTTCTGAGCATTTTAAATGTGTAAATATTTCAGATTTTTCAATCTCGTTATGTTCTAAAAATTCTACCAATGTTTGCAAAAAAACCCTTTTATAAATTAATTATGAAATAGTAACATATCTTAAAGTTTGTTTTAACATATATGGAAAATATATAGGTGTTCTGCCTAATTCATAAGAGTTATATTCTAATGTTTTATATGCAAAATGTGTATATTTTTCATCATCTAACAATATTCCAAGTGATAACAATACATCAACCATCATAGATACACAGCTTGTATATGTATTATCTGTTATTTCTGCTATTGTTTCAATCTCCCCATAACTAAATAACCATCTTCCATTTTGGTAAAAATCTTCTAAAGCCTTATTTGCATATCTTTGAGCATTTATAAGGTATATCTCATTTTTAGTATATTTATAACCCTCCAACAGTGCAGAAGCTAAAAATGCATAATCTTCCAAAAATGCTTTTATTTTAGGTTTTTTACCTATAAGTGTTGAGTGGTAAAGGTTATTTTCTATATGCATTGTTTTTAAAAGTGCTTCTAGTGAATCTATAGCTCTTTGCTTGTATTTTGCATCTATTGAACCTAGGATAAAAAGAGATTTTATCATCATAGCTGACCATGATGTTTGAACCTTTCTATCACAAAAAGGGTACTTTCTATCTTTTCTAAGATTTTGCAATAGTATTTTTACTTTTTCAAAATACTTTGGTATATCTCCATCAAATCTAATGATATTTTTACCCTCAAAATTACCAGATTTTGTAACATTCATCTCTTTTAACATAGATTCTACATCATCATAACCAGCTTTTTCTAGTGTATTTTTAACTTCATCATAATCATATACAAAGTAATTTCCCTCTTTACCTTCACTATCTGCATCACTAGCTGAGTAAAAAAGGCTATCTTCACTCATAAAGTTATACCAAAAGTCAGCTATCTCTTTAGCTATATTAAGATGACTTTCATCCTTATAAGTTAGGTAACTTTGAGTATATAGTTCACAAAGTAGGGCATTATCATAAAGCATCTTCTCAAAGTGAGGAACTAGGTAAAGTTCATCTACACTATAGCGACAAAACCCACCATCTACCAAATCATACATACCACCTTTTTTCATCTTATCTAATGTATCTACAACCATAGCACGGGCAGATTTATCATCATAAAGTTTGTCTATAGTTAGAAGTGTTGAAAGGGTATTTACCTGTGGAAACTTTGGAGCAACTGAGAAACCACCATATCGTGGTTGGTAGTTGTTTTTTGCTTGAAGCATAAAGTTTTTTGTAAAATCTTCTTTTAGGACAGTTGCTTGAGTAGGGTGTTTTTTATTATTTAAAAACTCTTCTATCTCCTGTGCATTTTTTAAAACATCTTTATCATTTAAAGCTACTTTTGTACCTATAAGTTTACTAAGTTCTATAAAACCCATCCCCTCAATAGACCCAGCTTGAGATTCTGGTGGTATATAAGTTCCTGCAAAAAATGGTTTATTTTCAGATGTACAAAATATAGAAGTTGGCCAACCACCAGCTCTTTTGTTTAGTAGTTGATAAACCTCTTGATAGTGTTTATCTATATCTGGTCTTTCCTCTTTATCTACTTTTATGCATACAAATTTTTCATTTAAAATATCTGCACATTCTTTGTTTTGAAAAACTTTTTCCTCCATCACATGACACCAATGGCAAGATGAATATCCGATGCTTATAAAAATAGCTTTGTTTTCATCTTTTGCTTTTTTAAATGCTTCTTCGCACCACGGATACCAATCTACTAGGTTGTTTTTGTGTTGTTGTAAGTATGGACTGTCTTCGTATTGTAATCTATTTGGCATATTTT
>JAMOQV010000214.1 GCA_027068615.1 Helicobacteraceae bacterium
TATGATAGAAATAAATCTCTTATTTGTTCTAGTGTATCAAGAACTAACTCTTTATCATACTGCATAGATACCATCTCGTAAAATTCGACTTAATTAAAAAAACGGGTGCATAATTTTCTACTTTTTCTTATAATTAACAAGATAGTAATCTATTAAATTTAGCTTCAAACTTTTACTTAAACCACGATGTAAACTAATCATGTTTTTACCCTCAAGGGGTACCTAGTCATATGAGAGAACACTCCACCTTCAAGTGCATTTGTTGTATTCGAGATAGATAAATATTTGTAGTTTTTGTATGTAAAAAGATATGGTAAATTTGTTCGTAAACTTCTATAAGCTGCTCTAATTCTTGGATGAGTATAATGAAGTTCTCCAATAGTCGAAGATACACTTTTCTCATCAAAAAGTAGCATCACAAATGAGATTTACGGGTCTTGGATTATGAACTTTAAAGTCAACAATATACTCATCTCTTTGCTTCATTATCCAAGGAATAGATCGTCCATATTTAGCTGATAATTGTTCAGGTCGTCTATTTGAACTAAATGACCTCTTACAATTTTTACAAAAATATCGTTTTATCCCTCTTCTTGAACCTCTATTTTGAGTGTTTTTTGATTGACAATTTATGCATATTTTAGAGCTTTTTTACAGTCATTTGTAAATAAATCTTTGTTTACTCCCAATATACCATAGTTTGAGAGGTGTTTTATGCACCCGTTTTTTTAATTAAGTCTTGTTATTATTGTTTGATATCTGATAAAATATCCAAGACCCATTGGGTCTGGAAGTTTTATTTTAAGTTTCATCATTATTTACAGCTACTTTTATAAATCCAATAACACCAACTAAAAAAACTATAACTAAAAAAACTACTTCAAAAATATCTACACCATTCATAAAACAACCTTATTTTTATTATTAAAAGATTATATAACTTATTTTGTTATTTAATTATTTAAATTTGTATTTTTTTCTTTTAATTGACCACAAGCTGCTGATATATCGATACCTTTAGAATCTCTTATAGTACAAAGTAATCCATGGTTTACAAGATATTCTTGAAAATTAACCATATCTTTTAACTCAGGTCTATCATAATCAGTTCCAGGGTAAGGGTTAAAATATATAAGATTTACTTTTGCTTTGATTCCATGAAGAAGTTTAACTAACTTTTTAGCAGATGCTATATCATCATTTTTATTCTTAATTACAAGGTATTCGAACATAACTCTTTTTCTAGCATCTATTGGGAACCTTTTTACAGCTTCTATAATGGAGTTTATATTATGAGCCTTATTCATAGGTATAAGTTCACTTCTAAGTTCATCATCAACAGCATGAAGAGATATAGCTATATGAACACCTAAGTCCATCTCACCCAATTTGTCGATTTTACTACTTAATCCACTTGTTGAAACTGTTTGTCTTTTCCCACCTATAGCTAAACCTTCTTCCTCTTGAAAAATCTTTATAGCCTGACTTAGATTATCTAAGTTATCAAGTGGTTCACCCATACCCATATAAACTATATTTATCTTACGGTTATGTTTGTGGTTATTGTCTTTTTTAAGAGTTACCACTTGTGCTATTATCTCACCTGCTGTTAAATCTCTAGTAAAACCACCTTTTGCAGTTAAACAAAAAGAACAACCAACTTTACAACCAACTTGAGTAGATACACAGATAGTATATCTAGCTTCATGTATAAGTTTTCCATCTTCATCAAAACTATCATCTTTCATCTTTAACCAAACAGCTTCCATAGTTTTACCATCTTGAAGTTCTAAAAGGTACTTTATAGTTCCATCAGTAGATACCTCTTTATTGATGATTTTTAGAGGGTTTACAACAAACTTAGATGCTAACTCCTCTTTTAGAGATTTTGGGATATTTTTCATATCTTCAAAATCAGATGCATATTGATGATACATCCAACCAAAGATTTGTTTTACACGAAATTTTGGTTTTATGATGTCAATAAGTTCTTTTTGAGTATAGTCCATTAATGATGGTTTCATAGATAATTGCCTTTTTAAAAATTTATTTATTTTTATTCTGATCTCTAAACATTAAAATATCCAGCTAACTTGTTATGTACAACTAAAGCTGATGTACTCTGTTCAGGGTGTATCTGAAAAGTTTCGCTCAAAGTGATGCCAAACTCTTCTGGTTTTAGTAATTCAAAAAGTGCCTTATTTTGTTCCAAATCAGGACAAGCACCATAACCAAATGAGTAACGACAACCATGATAACGGTTCATTCTAACATCTGCTAAAGTATAACCCTCATCTTCACTCGCTATATTTAAGTCAAGTCTTATTTGCTTATGGGCTATCTCAGCAAGTGCTTCTGCTAACTCAACCCCTAAACCATGAAATTGGTAATACTCAGTATAGTTACCTGCTTCATAAATCTCTCTTTCAACCTCACTTAGTTTTGCACCTGCACTTACACAAGTTAGGGCTATCACATCATCTTTATCACTATGGAAAAAATCACTTATAGCACGGTGTGGTTTTTTTCTTTGTCTTGGAAATTCAAAAGTTTGAGTTATCTCTCCATCTTCATAAATATTTAGTTTGTTATCATCACTTCTACATTTATAGTATCCGTAGATGATAGTTGGCTCAAAAAGCTTCTCATCTAAAAATCTTCTTTTTAACTCTTCATAAGCTGGTTTTACCACTTTATCTAATTGTTCTTGGTACTTCTCTTTTGTCATACCTTTAGAACTATAACCCCAACGAGATTTAAAAAGTATTTTATGGTTTACCCACTCAAAAGCCATCTCCACTTGTGCATCTGTAAGCTTTATAACTCTTCTTCCCCAAAATGGTGGAGTTGGTACATCTTCCCTTTTTGGCATCTTTATCTCTTCAAAAGGTGGAATTATGTACTCTTTTTCCTCTTTTTTTTCTATCTCAGGAGCATCTGGATGTAGGTTTGTATCAAAGTTTCCAGCTTCGATGCGACTCATGGCTGTTACACCATCAAATGCATCTTTACAGTAGAAAATTGGTCCATCATAAAAAGGGCGACAAAAATCATCTATAAAACTTCTTGTAAGTGCTGCTCCACCTAGTAAAATAGGTATAGATATATCTGCCTCTTTTAAAGCTTTTAAGTTCTCTTTCATCACTTGTGTTGATTTTACTAAAAGTCCACTCATACCAAAAGCAGATATATGACCATCTTTTGTAGCTTGTATAAAGTCCTCTAACTCAACTTTTATACCTAAGTTTTTAACTTTAAAACCGTTGTTTGAGAGGATTATATCTACTAGATTTTTACCAACATCATGCACATCCCCTTTTACAGTTCCAAGTGCAAGAGTTGTATCTACCTCTTTTTCAACTTTTGGTAGATAAGGGTTTAAGTAATCAACAGTTTTTTTCATAGTTTCAGCACTTTGAAGTACAAATGG
>JAMOQV010000215.1 GCA_027068615.1 Helicobacteraceae bacterium
AAGAGATTATGAAAATGAAAATAATGGATGTATTATTATAGATGATATGCTTATGCATAAGCCATGGACAAAAGCCAATGATATAGTTTGTTGGCACTATGATCATGTTTCACAGAAGATGCAAATAAGTGCTGTTTGCTTTATGATTTCTGTTTTCAGTCTTATCTGCTTTAAATCTTTGATATTCTTTTATTCTTAAACTATATTTTCCATATTTTTTCATAATATCTTGATCGATTATATTGTGGTAGTCCCGTTTTCCCTTTAGGCTCAAATGGTTCATATTTTGTAATGGTATTTAATAAATTCAGCAGGTTGTAATATTAATTCTTTTGAAGCAGATTTTTTAATATGCTTTAAAAATGTACCATAAACACTAGCAGTATTTGCTACTTTATCAGCACTTTCAACTAAAGATGCCAATAAAAAATAATATTACTATGAAGCAAACCCACTTTTAAATCTACACTCTTTTTTGACAACTATACTTTTTTGTTTCTCTTTTCTCTTAGTATCTTTTTCAACAAAGATTTTTTTACGAGTTTTTGGGTCTAACTCTGTATAGTACATAACTGCCGAATAAGTAGATGGTGTTGGGGTAAATACTTGAGCTTGTTCTGGGTTCATCTTCAACTCATCTGTTGTAAACCTCTTTAACTCGTGCATATCTTTTTCCGTACACCCTGGGTGTGCTGCTATAAGATAGTAAGTTAAAAACTGATTTTTACCCTCTTCTTTATTTAGTCTATCGTACATCTTTTTAAAATCAACTAATGTCTCTTTATTTGGTTTTCCCATAAGTTCTAGTACATGTTGTTGAGTATGTTCAGGGGCTACTTTCATCTGTCCAGATATATGGTGTTTTACCATCTCTTTTAAGTAAGAATAACCGTATTGTTTATCTGCTGTTATAAGGTCATATCTAACTCCAGATGCTACAAATGCCTTTCTAACACCCTCAACCTCTCTTACTTTTCTAAGTAGGTTTATGTTTCTGTTATGATTTACATGCATCACTTTACAAAGTCTGTTAGCATCTACACATCTTATATCATCACAAGTACCTTTTTTAAGTTTTTTATTGCACTCGTAACCGTACATATTTGCCGTTGGACCACCTACATCACTTATGATACCTTTGTAGTCTTTATACTTGTTAAAATCTTTTGCTTCTTTTAGTATATTTTTTTCAGACCTAGTTCTTATGGTTCTACCTTGATGAACACTTATCGCACAGAAATTACACTCTCCCCAGCATCCATGATGTGTCATTATAGAAAACTTTATAGTCTCTAAACACTTTACTTTTCCCATCTTTGCATAGTAAGGGTGCAACTCTCTAGTAAATGGTAAGTTAGAGTTAGCATCCATCTCATCTTCATCTAAATAATCACATGGAGGGTTTTGTATAAGAAAACGGGTATCTACTGGCTCACAAAGTCCAGATGCACTTATAGGGTCGTTGTTATCATAAAATCTATCAAAAAGGTCTATATACTTCTCTTTTACCTCTAAACAATCACTATGAGATGGAAGTTGTATATACTCGTGTTTTGGCTCTTTTGAGATATAACAAATCCCTCTTATATCTCTATAATCTCTACCCTCTTTTATAGCAAGTGTTAGTTGCTCTATCGCTATTTCACCCATACCATAAACAAGTATATCTGCTTTAGAGTCAAAAAGTATAGGTTTTTTAAGCTTATTTGACCAATAATCATAATGGCTAACTCTTCTAAGAGATGCTTCGATGCCACCTAAGACTAAAGGAACAGTATTTTTAAAGTAACGACGAATAAGGTTACAGTAAACTAAAACTGCCCTATCTGGTCGCTTGTTGTTTTTTCCACCAGGGGTATAATCATCTGAGTTTCTAAACTTCTTAGTAGCTGTATAGTTAGAAACCATACTATCCACACTACCACCACTCACACCCCAGTAAAGTTTAGGTTCTCCTAATCTTTTTATATCAACATCACTTTTTATATCTGGTTGACCTATCATACCAACACGATAACCAAGTCTCTCTAACATCCTACCAACCATAGAAACACCAATAAAAGGACTATCTATATATGCATCCCCACTTACAAGTATAACATCACACTGATCCCAACCACGAGCATCCATCTCTGCTCTTGTAGTTGGTAAAAAATCTTTTTCACTAAATGTTACTGTATTTCGTTTTGGTTGTTTGTTTTTACTTCGTCTGCTCAAAATTTACCTTAATTATCTTTTAAGACCATTTACAGTTTGTAACATTTCATCACTTGTTGTGATAACTTTTGAGTTAGCATCATAAGCTCTTTGTCCTGTGATTAGGTCTGTTAACTCAACTACTAGTTCTACATTTGATAACTCTACAAAACCTTGTCTTATAACACCTAGTCCATCTATCCCTGGTGTTCCTTCTACTGGTTGTCCCGAACTGTCTGTATCTATATATAAGTTATCACCCAAAGAGTGAAGACCTGCTGGGTTGATAAAGTTTGTAGTTGTTATCTGCCCTATAACACTAGCTTGTGTTTGACCAGCTTGAACAACAGATACTGTACCATCAGTTCCTATACTTATGTTTATTGCATCTGGTGGTATAACTATTTGTGGAGTTAATACATATCCGTCACTATTTACAACTGTACCATTGCTATCTATTTTAAAAGCACCATTTCTACTATATGCTTCTGTACCATCTGGTAGTTCCATCTTAAAAAAACCTTGACCAGTTATAGCCATATCTAACTGATTATCAGTTTGTTTTAAACTTCCTTCTGAAAAAATTTTATTTATAGCTGTTGGACGAACACCAAGCCCCACTTCTATACCTGTTGGACTTTTTGTAGTATCACTTGTTGAAGTTCCAGCATACTCCATAACATGATACATAAGGTCAGCAAACTCTGCACGAGATTTTTTAAAACCTATTGTATTTACATTGGCAATATTATTTGCTGTTGTATCTATCTGTGTTTGCATCCCCAACATCCCTGTTGAAGCTGTGTATAGTGATTGCATCATAATAAAATCCTTTTATTTAATCTTATGCTTTAGCAGCAAGTTTTTCTATAGCATCTTTATTCATCTCATTCATTTGTGTATCCATAGCTTTTTGATACATACCAACTAAACGATTTGTTTCTATAAGTGCTGTCATCTCTTTTACAGCATTTACATTACTTAACTCTACAACATTTTGAACAACTGCTCCACTCTCTTTAAGTGGTTGTAACATTGCTATATCATCATACTTATAAAGGTTATCACCCTCTTTTTGCAACTTTTTTAAAGAATCTGGATTAGCTATAAAAAGCTTCAACCCTTGTGTTTGTTTTACACTTCCAGGTAGATTTGTGTACATTTGACCATTTTTATCTACCTCTATTGCAAAAGCTTTATCATCTATCTTTATAAGTTCTTTAGTTTGAAAATAATCAGCAGGTAAAACTTCATACCCCTGTTTAGTTACAAGTGTACCCTCTTCATTTTTAGTAAATGAACCATCCCTTGTAAGTCTTATACCTTCTGGTGTCTTTACTGCAAAAAACAAACCCTCTCTAGCCAAAGCAAAATCGAGCGGATTATCTGTTTTTTTCATATTTCCAACTGAAAAATCAGTATATTCTTCAACTATCTGAGGAGATTTTGCCATAGTTCTGTTTAAAAACTGAGCACCCTCTTTTGTGTTATTTTCATGAGGAAGTTCATCTCTAGCTTCTTTATAAAGTCTCATAAAATCACCAACTATAAGATTATCTTCTTTGAAACCGTTAGTGTTAACATTTGCTAAGTTATTAGAGATAGTATCCAACCTATTAAATTGAGCAACCATCCCTGCAGCTGAATCATAATAACCAGTTTGCATACAATCTCCTATCTAACTTAATTTCAAAATTATTAAGCATTTATTGTTCCAATAATATTTAAAATCTGCTATAATTCACTTATGATTGAGATAGAAAATGAAACAGACCTAATTATAAATGAGGTGTTTTTAAAAGAGATAGCAAACTCTTTGACAAACAAAGATATAGAACTTATCATAACAACAGATGATGAGATTCAAAGTATAAACAAACAACACAGAGGTATAGATAAAAGTACAGATGTACTTAGCTTTCCATACGAAGAGATGCCTATGACTCCACTAGGTAGTATTGTTATATCAAAAGACCATATTGAACAAAAAGCAAAAGAGTTAAACCACTCTTTAGATGATGAATTATATCTGCTGTTTATACATGGTTTACTTCATCTTTTAGGGTATGACCATGAAGTTGACAATGGAGAGATGAGAGAAGAGGAAGAGAAACTTATACATAAGTTTAACTTACCAAAAAGCCTAATAATAAGAACACAAGGATAATAATGGATTTTATAGTATTTATAGTAGCTATGGCTAGTTTGATTTATGGTGCTGACTTTATCATAAAAGAATCAGAAAGAATTGCACTTCATTTTAAGATATCACACTTTGTGATTGGTGCTACACTTGTAGCTTTTGGAACATCACTACCAGAGATGGCTGCATCTATGATGGCATCTTATGCTGGAAAAAGTGATATGGCTATAGCTAATGTTGTTGGTAGTGTTATATTTAACATAACTTTAGTTTTAGGGATAGTATTTTTTATAGCTAAAGATATGAAACCTAAAAGGGAACTTTTTGCATTAGATGGTGCATGGGTAGTTTTACCTGTTATAATCTTTTTTATAATGATTCAAGATGGTGCTATTGGAAGATTTGACGGTATGCTATTTTTACTTTTAATGGCTAGCTATATTATATTTTTATTTTCAAGTGCCAAAGATGATTTAGAAGGTGAGATAGATGAAGATTTAACAAAAGAAAAATTCAACTGGTCAAAAACTGCCCTACTTTTAGGTATAGGATTTACACTTACTATAGGTGGTGCAAATTTTGTTATTGAGAGTGGTTCAAACATAGCAAGGGATTTTGGCATCAGTGAATGGATAATAGGGATATTTTTAATCTCTCTAGGAACATCATTACCTGAACTTGTTGTATCAGTTGTTGCCATAAAAAAAGGTAATGCTGAGATGAGTATAGGAAATATTATCGGTTCAAATGTAGCCAATTTTTCTATGGTTTTAGGTGCTTCATCTATCATAAATCCACTTATGATAAACCTTCAAAATGCTAGATTTGACCTAATCATAATGGTATCAGCTTCACTAGCACTTCTGTTTATACTTGCAAATAAAACTTATAACAAAGCTGGAGCAATATTTTTACTAATAATCTTAGCCCTATTTATTCAAAATTCTATATAATTTTGGATATCTAAGGTTTTAGATACCCTAACTTATAAAGTTTATTGTATATCTTAGAAACAATAGCACCAGCAGCATGCCCACCATGTCCACCATGCTCAACCATAGCTAAGACAATATACTGTGGATTTTTATATGGTCCATATGATGTAAACCAAGCATGTGAACGGCTGTAGTAAGCCATCTCATGCTCTAATTGTCTTTTCTTTATATCTTGTAATATCCCAACAACTTGTGCTGTACCTGTTTTACCTGCTATTTTTATCTTTGGATTTAGTTTTAGATAATGTGTCGCTGTACCTGCACTATAATTACACACTTCCATCATAGCTTTTTGTATAATTGGTAGTCTTTTTAACTCTTTTTTAGTTAGAACATTTTTTATCTTAGGTTTATACTCAATATCCCCTATCTTTTTTGCAAAATGTGGTGTTGGTAATTTACCAGTGGCCATAAGTGCTGTAAATTGTGCCATTTGCAAAGGTGTAACTAAAAAATCCCCTTGACCAATAGAGGTATTTACAGTTTCACCCATATACCAAGGACGATTATATTTTTTTCTTTTCCAAGCTCTTGATGGAACTGTCCCAAAAAATTCATTTGGTAGATCAACACCTGTTTCTTTACCAAGTCCATACCTTATAAGCCCTTCACTCATAGTTTTTATACCAACTTGCAAACTACCTTTATAAAAATAATCATCACAACTCTCCCTTATAGCTTTTACAATATCTGTTTTTTTATGTCCTGTTTTTTTCCAGCATCTAAAAACCCTCTTACCTAAAGGCATTTTAGAATTACAATAAACAGTGTAAGATGGATTTATATAGGTGGTTATATAAATAAGACCTAATCCTGTTTTTATGGTTGAACCAGGGGGATACAAACCGTGAACTATTTTATTTGTAAATGGTTTATCAAGAGAGTTTGACAACTTATTCCACATCTTATAGGATATACCTGTTACAAATGTATTTATATCATACTCAGGAAAACTACTAGCTGCAAGGATAGCTCCATCAACCCTCATAACTATAACAGCACCAGCTTTGCCAACAAATAAAGAAGATATATATTTTTGTAACTCCATATCTATAGTTAAAGTTAGTTTTCTATCTTCTACAGGTTTTTTATAAGATAGCTCTTCTATCTCTTCATTACTTGCATTTACTTTTATCTCTCTATATCCTGCTTGACCTTGAAGATATGAATTATAATAGTTCTCAAGCCCAGCCTTTCCCGTATAACCTATAAGTTTTAACAACTTGTCTTTTTTTATATCTTTTTTATTTGCACGAGCAACATAGCCTATAAGATGAGCAGCTACCTCTTTATAAGGATAGTACCTTTTTGGAGACTGTACTATTTGGAGGTTTTTTCTTAGATTTAATTGGGAATAAACAGGTATCATATCTTTATACGATATAAAATCAACTACACTTATATAATCGTGATTATAATAAGAGTCAACTTTTTTATAATTTTTTATAATTTTTTTTCTACTTAAATTTGGAAAAAATTTTAAAAGATTATCTACCTCTTCATTAAATATTTTTATATTTTTCTTACTTCTTAAATGTGGTCGAAGAAGAATCTTAAAACCTAGTTTATTTATAGCTATTGGTTTGTTATTTCTATCGACTATCTCTCCACGAACTGGAGCTATTTTTTCTTTTTTTATTGTATTGTTTTGAGAAAGTTTTTCATAATACCCATTTGATTGAACAGATAAGAAAAATATCCTAGATATAATAGCTAACCATATTATGGAAAAAACAGATATTATAAACTTTACTTTCATAGTAGATGCACCAACAAAAATTCTATAACAATATAATAGATCACATAATAATCTATCTCAGGAGGAGAAAATAAAAAAACATGTGATAACAATAAACAAAATAAGTAATATCCAACATAAACACTAATTACAGTTAAAAATCTCATACAAGATTTACAACTTATAACCTGTTTTAGTTTTGGTATAAGAAATCTATAAATCAGTAAAAAATATATAATACTACTAAAAAGCAAATAACCTTTTTCAGCTTCAAATATAACCAAACAAAAAGATACTATACCAAGATAAAGTACATTATCCTCAGTTAAAAACTTAGAAAAAAGTGCATATAACACTGCTAAAAGAGGTGGTAAGAACAGATATATACTACCTAAACCTATATACACTATAAATATAAGTGCATAAAAAAATGGGTCTAAATTTTTTTGATTAGAGATACTTCGTTGCATACTGGAAAATGTTTACATTTAATACAATCTGCCCAAATTTTATGTTCGGGTAGTGATTCTTTTGGTATTTCAAAAAAACCTAGTTTTTCAAAAAATGACTGTTTATATGTCAAACATAAAACTTGTTTTAAATCCAATGCTTTAGCTTCTTTTATAGAATTTAAAACCAAATTTTTACCTATGTGATATCCTCTTTTATCCTCTTTTACTATAAGTGAACGAATCTCTGCTAAAGTAGCCGTGTGTATATGTAAAGCACAAAATCCAACAAGCTCATCACCTATATATGCCAAGATATATGAACGGATATTTGTAGCACACTCATCATCACTTCTAGCGAGAATAACACCAGATTCAACCTCTGGGGCTATCAAAGACTGCATATCAGATATATCTTTAAGTGTTGCTTTTCTATAACTAACTTGCATCCTCTTCCTCATTTAAGATATCATAAATAATTTTATTTACTTTATGTGTTCCTCTTTTTTTTGCACTTGAAACCATCAATGCTTTTGGAAAAGCTTTTCTTAATGCACTTTGCTCTTTTTGATTTAGTTTATCTATCTTTGTAAAGATTTGCAATATTTGTTGATCTTCTCTACAAGTTTGTAGTAAAAAGTCAGCAACAGATATATCTATATCCAAATCAGGATGCCTACAATCTACAAGATGGATAAAAATCTTAATCTGCTCCCTTTGAGAGATATAATCTGTAAGATTTTTTTCCCAATCACTTTTTATAGATTTGGATACTTTTGCATATCCGAACCCTGGTAAATCAACAAATTTTGCTAAAATCTTTTTTGAAGTATCTCTATCTATCATAGTTACATCAAAATAATTTATAAGTCTGGTTTTACCTGGTGAAGATGAAACTTTTGCTAAACCCTTATGGTTTGTAAGTGCATTTAAAAGTGAACTTTTACCTACATTTGAACGAGCCATAAAAACAACCTCATTTTGTTCATCAGACTCTGGGGCTGATGCTATATTTGGTGCTGAAGTTATAAACTTTGCTTCAACTATCTCTACCATTATTTGTCCTTTATTTCAAATATCATAATTACTGGTTCTTTCTTTGCACCTTTAGCATAAGCTTGACCATCTATTGTTTTTAAAACAACTTCATCACCTATTATCTCTTTCTTACTATTTAATTGTTTTAACGATACATTTTTATAAAAATAATACTCTTTTTTTGCAGGATTATATATAACTTTTTGTGCTTTTCCCTCATATCTTGAACCATCTTGAGTTTTTATCTTAAAATCAACATTACCAACTGCTATAAACTTAGTTGGTTGATGCTTTTTATCTGTATAAACAGTAACTTTAGATGCTTGTAGTCTATCACTACTTCTAAGTATATCAACTTCTCCTACAAAAGTTGATACACCTTTTTTTTCATCTGAACTAAACTCATTTGCTTTTATCTTTAATTCTTGAGATATTAAAGATGTTATTAAAATCATTAAAACTATAAAATATTTCATATATTACCTTCTGTATCATAAACTATCTGCACATTTTTTGAATTAAATCTATCCAATTCATTATTTAAACTAAATGATTTACCCTTAATCTCATTTTTACCTCTATACATAACATAATTCTCATCTGTTTTTAAAACACTTGTTTTTTCATTATAACTTAACTTATTGGATTTAAGAGTTAATCCATCACTTCTTTTATAAACAACATTACCATCCAAATCTATAACATTATTTTTATAAATACCATTATTTGATGTTAAATTAGACAACATATCTTTTGTTGAATCTGTGTAATTAACATCTTTGATTATATATATATCTTGATATATCAAAGCTTTTGAACCTTGAATAATTCTATTTAAACCACTTGTACTCAGTTCATGTGTGTTAAATCTATAAACTTCTACACTTGCAACATCTACAGATTCTCCATTTTGTAGCTTCATAGGTTTGAAAAACACAAATATAGAGATTAAACTAATAAAAATAAAAATAAAAAATAAATTTATATTCATATTTGTATATCTATATCCATTGAGATAAAAATATATCTTTTTGAGAATTTTTATCTATCAATATCTCTATCATTTCACGAACTGCCCCATCACCACCATTATTAGATAAAACTGTATTTACAATATTTTTTATATCTTCAACACCATTTTTTGGAGTAAAACTCTCTGTTACAAGATTAAGCATATTATAATCATTTAAATCATCACCTATAACAGCAACTTCATCAAAAGTTATACCAATGGATTTTACGATATCTCTTAAAACACTTTCTTTATCTTTTATCCCTTGATACAGATACTCTATGCCCAACTCTTTTGCTCTTCTTTGTACCATAGAAGAATCTTTACCAGTGATTATAGCACTATGATTTCCTATCTTATTCCAAGTAGATATACCAAGTCCATCTTTAACATTAAAACTCTTACTCTCTATACCATCTGATGAATATAGAAGTTTACCATCAGTTAGACAACCATCAACATCCAACACTATAAGTTTTATCATAATACATCTTTTGTGCTAGGGATACCAACTTTATCATTTCTAGTTGTAGCTCTTCTTATGGCTACTGCCATAGCTTTAAATGTCGCTTCTATAATATGGTGCTTATTTTTACCTCTAAGTTGAACTAAATGAGCTGTTATACGAGAATTAAGTACAAATGCTCGAAAAAACTCTTCAACTAGTTCTGTATCAAAATTACCAACTTTACCATCAATATCTATCTCATAAACTAAAAAAGGTCTATTGCTTAGATCTATATCACAGCTAACACAAGCTTCATCCATAACTATATTTGCACTACCAAATCTCTCCATATTTTTTACAGGATATAAAGCTTCAGCTATAAGTGAACCAAGAACAATACCTATATCCTCTACACTATGATGGTCATCTATATGGGTATCACCCTTACACTTTATATCTAAATCTATTAGAGAATGTTTAGAAAAACTCTCAAGCATATGGTCTAAAAATCCAACACCACTATCTATAGCACTTTTTCCACTACCATCTAACTTAAGCGATATAGATATATCAGTTTCTTTTGTTTTTCTTTGTTTAGTAACCATTTTATTTTCCTTTACTGTCCAACTATAAATGCATTTGTAAATTGGCATCTGTTTTTATAATCTCTTGCTTCTTGTTCACTCTTAAAGCCCGTTAATAAAACCTTAAAAAATCTATTTTTACCAACTTGAACATCTTTTATAATCGTCTTATATCCATCTGTGCCATCATATCTTCTTTGTGTTCTTAATGCTCCATCAATATTTGAAAAAGATGCTATCTGTAATGAAAAGTAACCAAGTGCTTTTTTCTGAGGTCTCTTTTTTAACTCTTTTACAGTAGGGATATACTTTTTACCCTTGACACTAAAACCTAAAACCTCTAAAGTTACTGGTGCTGTTCCTGTTCCTATCATATTTATCTTACTTGCTGCTGCTTTTGATAAATCTATAATCCTAGTAGATACAAACGGACCTCTGTCATTTATACGAACAACTGTTGATAAACCGTTACGACGATTTGTAACTTTTACTATCGTATTCATAGGTAAAGTTTTATGAGCTGCTGTCATACCGTACATATTGTATCTTTCACCATTTGAAGTAAGTTTACCATGAAAATCTGGACCATACCAACTTGCATTTCCTCTAAACTTATCTCCAACACTAACCATAGTCGGATAGTATTTTACACCGTGAACAACATAAGGTCTCATGGTAGGATGCGAGTATGTTTTAGAATCAACAACTGGACTATAGTCTCTTTTATTTGCCGAGTAAACTGTTCTATATACTTTTGAAGAAGTATAAGAGTTGTAAGAGTTATAATGTGTGCTTCTTTTAGGTGTTGAATAATTTCTATAACCTGTAGAAGAACCACCACATCCAGAAAAGACAATACCTACAATTAGAAGTAATATTAAATAAATTTTATTCATAAAGTTTTAACCTATCACCTACTTTTATTAGGTTTGTTTTTAAATTATTGTATGCTTTTATACTCTTTATACTAACCTTGTGAGCCTTAGCTATAGACCTTAAAGAATCACCCCTTTTTACTAGATGGTAAGACTTTGTACTTATATATCTTTTTATATGTTTTTTATCAATAGGGATAATTAACTTCTGTTTTAACTTTAATCTAGGAGTTTTTAAAGAGTTAAAACCCATAATAATCTTATATGGAACTTTATACTTTCTACCTATATTCCAAAGATTATCCCCATTTGAAACAATATGAACTTTATATATATTTTTTATATCTTCACTTTTATAATTTTGCTTAAACTCAGATAGTTTTATATAAGGTATATATAAATCATACTCTTTAGCATAAGGTGGAACAAAATCATACTTTAAATGCCTATTTAATTTTTTTAACTCTTTGACAGGCATATTTATAAGACTTGCTATCCTTTTTAGTGATTCCCCACTAGGAACTTTTACAGTCGATACAGAATAAGCATTTGCACGATTTAAAAGGTATTCATACTCACTATGTAGTAAAAATTGTTCATCATTACCCATAAGTGCAAGAGCAACTATCTTTCTTATATAAAATCTACTCTCTTTTGGTAGATACTTTTTTCTAGGATCAAGTAACACTGACAAATCATCAGTACCAGCCTTTTGTATAGCCCGACTAAGTCTTCCACCACCACAATTATAAGCTATCGCTGCTAAATACCACTTGCCAAATCTCTTATGCAATGAAGATAGATACTTAGAGGCTGCTTTTGTTGACTTTATAAAATCTTTTCTTTCATCTACATATTCATCTATCTTAAGACCGAAAAGTTTAGCAGTATATGGCATAAATTGCCAAAGACCAGTTGCTCTTTTAGATGAATAAGCCTTTGTACTAAAGTTAGACTCTGCCATAGCAAGATACAAAAACTCTTGTGGAACATTATACTTAGCTAAGATATTTTTTATAGCAGGTATAAATATATAAGCATCTTCCATAGCACGGAAAAAAATCTTATTTTTGCTATTGCCATCTCCACTTCTCATCTTATTCATAATAGGGTCATAAATAAAAGATGGTTTTATATCAAAAGATTCTAATAACAACAACTCTTTGTTATGGTTTGATGTATAATACAAATTGGCACTTAAAAGCAAAGGTAAAAATAATAATAAAAAATATCTCAATATACAACTTTATAATTCAATTTTAGGGAGCTAATTATATATAAATAAATATTAATTTAAGATTTAAATTATTTTATACACCATTAAAAAAAAGTCTTTTTGCATTACTAGTTGTGATATTTTTCACCTCTTGCACATCTATATCTAATATTTTGGCTACTTTATCTGCTACTAAAGTTGTATATAAAGGCTCATTTCTCTCTCCCCTATGTGGTGTTGGTGTAAGATATGGGGCATCTGTTTCTATAAGAAGTTTATCTAATGGTATCTTTGGCAATACATTTACTAACTTCTTAGCATTTTTAAATGTCAAAACCCCACCTATACCAAAGTAAAAACCACTCTCTGCCAAAGACAATAGTTGTTCATCTGCATTAAAACAATGTAAAACTCCACCAACCTCACTTGCTTTACAATCTAAAAGAATTTTTTTAGAATCATCAGAAGCATCTCTTATATGTATAATTAATGGTTTTTTATACTTTTTAGCTAACTCTATCTGAGTGATAAATACCTTTTTTTGTAAAGCTTTTTCAGAAGCCTTATCTTCATCGCTACCATCAAGACGAAAATAATCCAAACCACACTCACCAATAGCTACACATTTTTTATGTTCTATATACTCTTCAAAATTAAATGTTTCAAAATTTATAGCATCATAAGGATGTACCCCAACAGCAAAGTAAATATCATCGTACTTTTCACTTATCTCAACTGCTTTTTTTAATGTTTTAGGGTCAGCTCCAGGGATGATAAACTTATCTATTCCAGCTTCTTTTGCTCTATTTAAAACATCATCTAAATCTTCATCATATCTTGCATCATCTAAGTGTGTATGGGTATCTATCAACATATCTAACTCTCTTTTTCTTTTTTTATCTTTTTAACTCTTTGTATATTTTTAAGCATAAGCCATATAAACAATAAGGCTGTTAAAAATGAACCAGCAGATGCTATAAAGTTTTGTATAAGATAAAACTTTACACTTAAAACCAACATCACAACAGATATAACTAAACACATTTATTTGCCTCCAATAACTCTTTTGAAAACTTTTTAGCCTCTTTTGAAATGTTTTCTCCACTAACAATTCTAGCTATTTCATCTACTCTTTCATCAAAGTTTAATTCTTTTACAGATGATATCTTAGCATCTTTTGTTATTAAAAAGTGCTGATTTGCCATAGATGTTAATTGTGGTTGATGAGAAATAACAAAAATCTGAAAATTAGAAGCCAATCCTCTAAGAACTTTTGCAACACTCATAGACTCTTCCCCACTAAGGTTTGCATCTATCTCATCTAACATCAAAACACCACCATTACTTTGCATTATCTCCGATTTTAATGCCAATATAGCTAATCTAAGTCTATTAAATTCACCTGTACTTACTTTTTGTAAAGCTGTTTGACTAAGCTCTAAAGTGATTTTATCCAAACCATCTATATCTAACTCTTTATCTGAGAGATACACCTTAGCATCTCTTAAATACAACTCTTTTAGATATCTATTTAAATCATCATTAAAAGATGAAATTTCATCTATCCTAAGCTTACTTATCTCCTTAGCCAACCTATAAACTTCAACTTCCAAATACTCATATCTATCATTTAGTTGGTTCTTATTTATCTCTATATTTTCATAATCTTTTAACTCTTGTATCTTTTTTTCTTTATAAAGTAGTGCTTCTTCTATACTTCCATATCTTCTTTTTAACTCATTTAGTTGCTCCAAACGGTTTAAAATATCCTCTATATCAACCTCTTCTAGTTCATTGAATCTATCAGATGCATTATCAAAGATAACTCTAAGGTTATTCATAGCATCATCAAAAAAAGAACTATCCAAATCCAACCCTTCTAAAGCATCGAAAACTAAATATTCATTTTCAAAAATGGCACTAGCTTGAGCTATTTTTTGTGTTACTTTTTCTTTTTTTGATAACTCTTTTTTTATCTCTAAAAGCTCCTCATCTTCTGAAATTTTTGGAGATATATCATCTATCTTTTTTATCTCAAAAGATGCAAACTCTTTTAATTCAACTATCTTTCTCTCTTGTTCTTGTAGCTTTATAAGCTCTTTTTTTACATTTTTAAACTCAAAAAACACTCTCTTATAATCTTTTTTAATCTTTTTTAGTTTATTGTTTTTCAATTTTATACGAGCATCAATTATAGAGAGTAAATTTGTATTTTCAAAATCACTAAAATCTTTTAAACTAAGATGCCTTAAATATTTTGAGGCTATCTGTGATATGGTTTTTTTAGAGATGCTTTGGTTGTTTAAAAAATGTCTTGAATTGCCTTTTTTGATATGTTTAAATATATTTATACTCTCACTTTCAATACCTAATTCTTCACAATCCAAATCCCATCTAACACTAGACTCACATAAAGAAGCATCGCAACTAGATATACCAAGAGAGGTAAGTATAGAATTCATCAATAGTGATTTACCACTACCACTAGATCCAGTAAATACTATAAGCCCTGCTTCTAAGTTTAACTCTACTTCATCAAATGTCAAATAATCTTTTAAATAAAATCTCTCAATCATAGCTTATAACCTTTGTATAACTTTGATTTTAATATAATAAATAAAAAAATAACAATATTGCAAAAATATTGCAATTTGTCATATTTTTATAGGATTTATATGGGTAGGTACTTTTTATCATTTATTGTAGCTATTTTTATCCATATATTACTTTTTATCATATTTGTAACTATACTTTCAAATATAAAAAAAGACCCTATAAAGCATCCTCAAAAAAAAGAAAAAAGATTAAAAATATCACTAAAAGAGTTTAGATTAGAAAAGAAAAAAAGTATTAACAAAAAAAAGATAGTAAAAAAAATCACTAAAAAACATATAAATAAGAAAGTATTACAAAAAAGCAAAAAGAAAGTATTACAAAAAAGTAAAAAGAAAGTTTATAAAAAAGTAAAAAAATTACCTAAAAAAAATATAAAACATAAAAAAGCTAAAAAAGCAAAATTAAAAACAAAACCCATTATAGAACCATTACTAGAACCTATAAAAAAAGAGATAGTAAAAAAAGACCCTATGTCATGGCTATATGAAGACAAATCGCAAGAGGAACTTACACAAACACCTCAACCAAATATAAATTCAAATAATATAAATCAAAATATAAAAGAACTTTATGGAGATACATTTAAAAAACTATCACAATCTCAACAAAAATATATTTTAGACAATCAAGAGATTATGAGGCGAATAACACAACAGGTACTAAACCGTGTAGCAAGTGTAAACATAAAAACAAGAATGGATATAAATGAAAACAATATAGTAGAGTTTTATCTATACCCAAATGGAGATATATCTGACTTTAAATTTTTAAAAAAGACAGGTTATTTTGTGCTTGATGACACATCAAAAGAGACTATAGAATATGCATATCAAAAATACCCTAGACCAAAAGAAAAAACACTTATCCGTTATAATATCTTTTATAATCTAAAGTAAGAAAGTTTATACTCTCTTACTTATTTTTTATCCCTCTATCTTTTTTATAGCCATTATAGCTGCCATAACTATCGGGTAGTTAGTAGGTGCTGCTGTAAGCATAGGTTGAGTTGCTACTTGCATCGACATAATATGATAAACACTCTGAGAAGTTTCTATCATAAGACCGATGATATTTATCATCTCACCTGTTTCATTACCACCTACTACTTGACCACCTATGATTTGTCCACCATGTCTTGTAGCTATAAGTTTAACATACTGTTTTTGAGCATCAGGGATTGTTGCAGGGTGTCTGTTCATACCACTAAAACTACCAACTACAACATCCATACCAGAAGCTATCGCCTCATCTTCAGTTACACCAGCAGATGAAAATGCTATATCTCCAACCATAGTTGAAAATATAGATATAGTTCCACTAAAACCTTTCATATACTTAAGTCCATAAAGTGAACTACCAGCCACACGACCCTCAGCAGATGATGTTGAAGCTAACATAACTTTTGAAGCTGTTTTTGTTATAAATGCTCTTCTTGAACTACAATCACCAACTGCAAATATATCGTGATTTGCCGTTCTCATATACTCATCTACCCAAATACCACCATAAGCACCGAGAGATAGTCCAACTTTTCGAGCAAGTTCAGTATTTGGTTTATAACCAGTTGCTAAGATAACCACTTGTGCATCTACAATCCTGCCACTTTTTAGCTTAACTGCATTTACAATGTTGTCACCATTTTTATCTATGATTTCACAAACTCTATCACTACCAACAAAAGTAACACCTGCATTTAAAAGAATCTCTTCTGCTTGAATAGCTATCTCTGCATCAAAAGCACCTTTTAGTATATGTTTACTACCACCTATAACTGTTACATTTTTACCCACAGATGCCAATTCCATAGCCATCTCTATACCTATAAAACCAGTTCCAACAATAACTATATCTTTTTTATCTTCTATATAATTTTTTGCTTTATCTATAAGTTCTTTATTTTTAGGAACTGTAAATACACCCTCAAGTGCAAGTGAATGTCTTAAAGATTCGTGAACAAAAGGTTTAGAACCAGTTGCAAAAATCAACTTATCAAAGTGTATGGCTTCATTACCTGTAAAAGCTATCTTACCTTTAAAATCTATATCTTTAACCTGCCCTAAAAGTGTTGAAATTCCCATCTCCTTAGCTGCACTACAAGAACCTATATCTTTATCTGTACTACCTAAAGTCTCACCAAATATATAAGGTATAGCACAAGGAACAAGTTGTTTTTCAAACTCTCTTATAACAAGTATCTCTTTTTCTGGATAGTTCATTTTTGCAGTAACTGCACTAACCCCACCTGCGGGTCCACCACCTATCACTAATACATCACAACTAATTTTTTCCATAAATACCCCTTATTTTTTCAAATATAAACAAATTATAATCAAAAGATTCATAAATTATAATAAAATTATATATCTTTATGTTATAATTTTCAAATATATATAATTACAAGGAAACTTTATGGGTATCGCAGAAGATGAAATAAAAAAATTTGAAAATAGTAGTTGTGCTGAGAACAATGTGTTTTATCAAGCAATGGAGGAGGTTATATCTTCTATAGCTCCACTTTTAGAATCAGATGAAAAATACAAAAAAAATGCTATCTTAGAAAGACTTGTTGTTCCAGATAGAATATTCAAATTTAAAGTAACTTGGTTAGATGACAATCAAAATATTCAAGTAAATACAGGCTATAGAGTTCAGTTTAACAATGCACTAGGACCATACAAAGGTGGGCTTCGTTTTCATCCAACTGTAAATGAGGGGATTTTGAAATTTTTAGGTTTTGAGCAAATCCTTAAAAACTCACTTACTGGTTTGCCTATCGGTGGGGCTAAAGGTGGAAGTGATTTTAACCCTAAAGGTAAAAGTGATTGGGAGATTATGAAGTTTTGTTCAGCTTTTATGACTGAACTTCACAAATACATAGGACCTCGCATCGATGTTCCAGCTGGTGACATCGGTGTTGGTGCTAGAGAGATTGGTTATCTTTTTGGAGAGTATAAAAAAGTAACATCATCTTATGAGGGTGTACTAACTGGTAAACCTTTTATGTTTGGTGGTTCACTAATGAGACCAGAAGCTACTGGTTATGGTGCTGTTTACTTTACTGAAACTATGTTAGATATGGAAGGAAGAGAAGACTTAAAAGGTAAAATTTGTACTGTAAGTGGTGCTGGTAATGTTGCACTTCATGCTATAGAAAAACTTTATCATATAGGTGCATTACCTGTTACTTGTACAGACTCTAAGGGTACTATATATGATGCTCGTGGTGTTAATCTTGAACTTTTAAAAGATTTAAAATTTAACAAAAGAGTATCACTTGAAGAGTATGTAAATCATCATCCAGAAGCTACATATATCCCAGTTAGTGA
>JAMOQV010000216.1 GCA_027068615.1 Helicobacteraceae bacterium
GATTCTAAAGATGAAGCGATAGAGATGTATAAAAAAGCATTAGAATTAGATCCAGATTTAACACAAGCAAAAGAGGAGATAGATAAACTAAATGAAGCTAAATAAGATATATGATTTATTGGATGAACTATCGCCCTTTGAGTTGCAAGAGAAGTGGGACAATTCAGGTCTAATGGTAGGAGATAGCTCTCAAGATATAGATAAAATAGTTTTGAGTATAGATATTGATGAGGCTTTGATAGAATCTTTAGATAAAGGAACTTTACTTATAACTCACCATCCAATTATATTTGGAGGACTTAAAGAGATAGATTTTGCTAAATATCCAGCGAACTTAGTTCAAAAGATGATAAAAAAAGATATAGCAAATATCTCTATGCATACAAATTTTGATAAAACTCATCTAAATGATTTTGTAGTAAGTGAAATTTTAGGCTATGATATTGTTGAAAAAGATGGATTTGTCGCATATATGGATGTTAATGAAAGTTTTGATATTTTTGTTTCAAAAGTAACAAAAGCTTTTAATCTAAAGCAGACAAAAGTTGTTAAGTGTTCAGATATGCTTGGTAGAGTTGCTTTAACCACAGGTTCTGGATGTTCACTTATAGATACTATAAAAGCTGATTGTTTTTTAACAGGTGATATAAAATACCACGATGCAATGCAAGCAAAAAGCTTAAATTTATCATTAATAGATATCGGACATTATGAAAGTGAATACTTTTTTGCACAAATTTTGCATAATCATTTGAAAAATTTAGGTTTAGAGGTTATAATTTCATCATCTGAAAATCCATTTACATATATTTAGTAAATAAAATTCCAAAAAGGACACCAATGAACAAGCACTTAAAACAACTTATAGACCTTTCAATCGTAGATAAAGAGATAGATGCATTTGAACCTCAAATAGAAGAAGCAAATTATAACTATGAAGCAGCATTAGCAAAAACTCAAAGTATCCGTTCTGATATAGAAAACTTAACAAATGAGATAAAAGCCGAAGAGGTTAAAAAAGCTAAAAATGAACTTCACTTACAAGAACTTTCAGATAAGCTTGAAGAAAATGCTAAAAAAAGCTCAGAGATAAAAACTGAAAGAGAGATGAAATCACTTCAACTTGAAGAAGAGATAGCAAAAGAGCAAATCACTTTTGCAAATGAAGAGATACTAAGACTAGATAAAATCATAGAAGCTAAAAAAGAGCAGATAGAAGCTGCAAAAGAAACTCTAAAAGAGTTAGAAGCAAATTTAGAAACTGTAAAAGCTGATGTAGATGCTAAACTTAAAGTTATTAACGAAGAGAGACAAGAAGTTTTTAAAGTAAAAGAAAAATTGCTTAGCGATATAAATCAAAAAGGTCTTGCATTTTATCAGAAAATTCGTCGTTGGGCTAAAAATACAACTGTAGTAAAAGTTGAAGATCAAGCTTGTATGGGTTGTCATATGGTTATAAATGATAAAACTTATTCAGATGTTATTAGAGGTGAAGAGATTACTAACTGTCCACATTGTGGTCGTATCCTTTACATAGATACAACTTCACACGAAGAATAATAACTTAGGAAAAAGTTATTTTTACTTTTATATACTATATATTAAGTGTGGTGCTATATATCTTAGCACTACCACTTTTAATTTACCTTTCTTTTAAGCAAAAGTATAAACACTCTATACCATCTCGTTTTTTTCTTTTCAATAACAAACCGTTTAAAGATGAAGAAGCTATATGGTTTCATGTATGCTCGTTAGGTGAAGCAAGAGCATTAAAACCTATCTTAAACCTTATAAAAAATCAAAAAGTAAATATTACAACCACAACTCAAACTGGTCAGGCAGAAGCTAAAAAGTATGATGCTGAGGTTCGTTATCTACCTTATGAGATGTTTTTACCATTTTGGATAAAAAAACAAAAAATGCTTGTAGTTTTAGAAGCAGAATTTTGGTATATGCTTTTTATAATTGCTTCAAATAAAGGTTCAAGAGTTATCTTACTAAATGCTCGCATATCTGAAAGAAGTGCAAAAAAATATCTACAATTTGCATGGTTTTATAAAAAGATGCTTTC
This sequence comes from Helicobacteraceae bacterium, assembly GCA_027068615.1. Classification (GTDB taxonomy): domain Bacteria; phylum Campylobacterota; class Campylobacteria; order Campylobacterales; family Sulfurimonadaceae; genus Sulfurimonas. The sequence continues at coordinate 2,072 of JAMOQV010000216.1, forward strand.
TCGTGCAGAGATGATTTATGCTCAAAGTGAGGCAGATAAAAACCGTTTTTTAGCACTAGGAGCTAAAAATATTCAAGTGATAGGCAATATAAAACTAGCAGGTGAAATAAAAAAGACAAAAACTTATAAAAAGCTAGATGTTGAGGTTATAGTTGCTGGAAGTACACATCCAACAGAGGAGGAAAGTGTTTTAAAAGCTTTTGTTGAATATAAAAAACAAAGTGATGCAAAGCTTATTATAGTTCCACGACACCCAGAGAGATTTGAAGAAGTTTATAAACTTATGGAGCAATATTCTTCAATCCATCAATTAACATTATCTAAGTTTTCAGATACAAAAGATTTCTCAACAGATATGATTTTAGTAGATGCTATGGGTGAATTAAATAATATCTATGCTATAAGTGATATAGCAATATTATGTGGTGCATTTAAGGATGATGTTGGTGGACATAATCCACTTGAACCAGCATTTTTTGGATGTAAAATTATAACTGGAAAACATTTTTTTCATCAAAAAGAACTTTTTAAGTATGTTCATCATGTTCAGTATGTTGAATCAGATGAGATACATAAGGCACTAAGATATGCAAAAGATTTACCACCGTCTATGGTAGAAGAAAGCATAGATTTAAAACCTTTAGAAAAATTGTTTTCTTAACAAACCCCTCAGCACTATTTTTATATAATTTCATATATTTTCCAAAGGAATCAGATGCGTGGTTATAAAATTTTTGCAGGTAGTGCAAGTGTTGAGTTTGCAAAAGAGGTTTGTCAAGTTTTAGATGTTCCATTGGCTAAGGCTGATGTTAAAAAGTTTAGTGATGGTGAAATTTCTGTTCAGATAGCAGAGAGTGTTCGTGGTCGTGATGTATTTATAGTTCAAAGTACAGGTGCTCCATCAAACGATAACTTAATGGAACTTCTTATTATGACAGATGCTCTTCGTCGTTCTTCAGCTTCTAGTATTACAGCTGTTGTTCCTTACTATGGTTATGCTAGACAAGATAGAAAAGCTGCTCCCCGTGTTCCAATTACAGCTAAACTTGTAGCAGATATGTATGAAACTGCTGGTATTGATAGAGTTATTACCATAGACCTACACGCTGGTCAAATTCAAGGGTTTTTTGATATCCCTGTTGATAATCTTTATGGTTCAGTAACTTTTGAACACTATATCAAAAGTAAAAATCTTAAAAACCCTATCATAGCATCTCCCGATATCGGTGGAGTAGCAAGAGCTAGATACTTTGCAAAAAGAATGGGTCTTGATATGGTTATAGTTGATAAAAAAAGAGAAAAAGCAAATGAGAG
>JAMOQV010000217.1 GCA_027068615.1 Helicobacteraceae bacterium
CAGATGTAGCTAAAATAAAAATTATGGATGCAATAGATGGAGGTTTATCTAAACTTGATAGTTTAGAATCTCAATGGAATATAGATAAATCAAATAAAGCAGATAAAGAACTTTTAATTAAGGTTATGTCTCTCTTTTTTAGAATAACCATTAATTAAAAAACTAAAAATTAACTCTTCAAATGATTCATCATATCTTTGATATTTCTCTGGTAATAATGAACTTCTAAACTCTCCACTTCTTACTCTTGGTACTTGTAGATTTAGCTTACCTACAGAAGTATTTAATTTATTCTCTATTTGACTCATATATGCATCCATTTATTTCTTATCCTTATAATAGCAAATTTTTGGGACACAACTTTTATTTTTAGTCCCTGTTATATCTATCTCTATGGATGCAAAAGGTAGAAGTATAGACAATATAGTCATTGAGAGATTCTGGAGGACATTAAAGTATGAAGATATATATTCATCATCATTAGACTACTTGACACCTGATGAAGTATATTATAGACAAGCAAACAATAAATGTTATGATGCTAGAAAATTGTTACTAGAAGTAGCATAGATGGTTGGAATAAAAAATTATTTAAAAGTGCTCTTGACAAAGGGGGACATTATAAAGTTCTTAAAAAAATCAGGTATTTTTTTTTCAAGATAATACACTGGATTAAACAAACTACCATTAACAAATCCAACATGACCACCGTGTTTATGTATCTCTAACTCTACAAACTCAGATATTTCATCTTTTTTTGGTAAGATAGCTGGTGTCATAAATGGGTCATCAAGTGCATAGATGATAAGGGTAGGTGTTTTTATATACTTTAGATACTGTTTTGAGCTTGATTTTAAGTAGTAATCTTTTGCTGATTTAAAACCGTGTATCTTTGCAGTATATACTTCATCAAACTCCCAAAAAGTTGAGATTTTTTTAACATTTTTTCTTTTAAAGTTTATGATTGAGTGCATATCGTGTGTATCGTATTTTTGTTCAAGTAGAGAGTTTAGAGTTTTTAAGAGATGCTTTTGATACACTTTTGAGAAACCACTATTGATTTTATCTGCCCCTATATCAAGTTGCATAGGTGGCGATACTGCCACACAAGCACTAAAAGGTGAATTTTCTTTCTCTTCTCCTGAAAGTTTTAAAAGCATATTTGCCCCAAGTGAGAAACCAACACCAAAAAGTTTAGATGATGGAAACCTTTGCTTTACACTTTGTATAAACTCTTTTGCATCATCAGTTTTTCCACTATGGTAAGCTATGGGTTTTAAGTTCATTTTTCCTGAAGATGTACGAAAGTGCATAACAACAGAGTTAAAGCCAAGTCTGTCTAACTCTTGCATAAGTCCACGGATATAAGGGGATTGGTACGAGCCACCAAGCCCGTGAAAAAGTATAACGATGGGTTTGTTTGAAGTTGGTTTTTTATACCAGTAAGGTTCTAAAAAGTCCCCATCACTTAAAGTAAATCTTTCTATAAAAAACTTATGTGGTGGAAACTTTCTAAAAAAAGTAGCATAAACACTTTGGATGTGTTTGTTTTTTAGGAGCATTTAGTTTTTAACTAAATGCTCTATTTAAAGCACAAAAAAGTGCTTTTATAGATGCCATAGATATATCGTTATCTGCCCCAACACCAAAACAAGATAGAGTATCTTTACTAGCTATCTCTATATATGCTATCGCTTTTGCTGAGCTTTTATCTCCACAAGAGTGTTCAGCATAAGAGTTTATAACAAACTCATTTTCATAATCTTGCATAAGTGCTTTTTTACAAGCATCAACTGGACCATTGCCCTCAGCTTTAGCTACTATTTCTTTGCCTCTGTTTTTATAAGTTAGAGTGCATTTAGAGATGCCACTTACTGAAGTAACAGTAAAATCAACTAAAGATATATGCTCTTTTACATTGAAGTAAGTCTCTTTAAACAGTTTTTCTATCTCATCTGCTTCTAGTACACGACCCTCGGCATCTGTTACAGCTTGAACAATTTTTCCAAACTCTGGATGCATCTTTTTAGGTAGGTGATAGCCGTAGTTTTTCTCTAGTATATAAGCTACTCCACCTTTTCCAGACTGACTATTTATACGGATGATACTCTCATAACTTCTACCAACATCGCTAGGGTCTATAGGTAAGTATGGAACTTCCCAAAAAGGGTCCTCTTTTGCTTTTTGATAAGCTAAACCTTTATTTATAGCATCTTGATGTGAGCCACTAAATGCAGTATAAACCAACTCCCCAACATAAGGGTGTCTGCAATGAGTTTCTATCTCTGTACATCTCTCAACAACATCTAAAACCTCATTTATATCACTAAAATCCAACTTTGAGTCTATCCCTTGTGTTGTCATATTTAGTGCTAATGTGATTATGTCAACATTTCCAGTTCTCTCACCATTGCTAAGTAGTGTTCCCTCAACTCTATCAGCTCCAGCTAAAAGTGCTAACTCAGTGGCAGCTACACTTGTACCTCTGTCATTATGAGTGTGAGTTGAGATTATGACATTTTCACGGTTATCAAGATGGTTTGACATCCATTCTATCTGGTCTGCATAAACATTTGGTGTTGCCATCTCAACTGTTGCTGGTAAGTTTATGATAACTTTTCTGTTATCGCTTATACCCCATCTTTTAGTTACGGCATTGCTTATCTCTGCTGCAAAGTCTAACTCAGTTCCTGTAAAACTCTCAGGAGAATACTCTAAAAATATCTTACCATCATGAGATGCTTCATACTTCTTAACCAAATCAACACCATTTAAAGCAAGTTCGATTATCTCATCTTTAGTTTTTCTAAAAACTATCTTTCTTTGAGCAATAGAAGTTGAGTTGTAAAGATGCACAGTAGCCTTTTTAACACCTTTTAATGCTTCAAAAGTTTTAGCGATAAGATGTTCTCTTGCTTGAACTAAAACTTGCACAGTTACATCATCAGGGATTAAATCATCATCAACTAACTTTCTTAAAAAATCAAACTCAACTTTAGATGCAGATGGAAAACCAACCTCTATCTCTTTAAATCCGATTTTTAGTAAGAGTGCAAATAATTCAAGTTTTTTATCCATATCCATAGGGTTGATAAGTGCTTGATTACCATCTCTTAAATCTACACTACACCACTTAGGAGCTTTTGTTATAACATTGTTTGGCCAAGTACGATTTGGCAAATCTATCTGGGGATAAGGGCGATATTTACCCGTTGGTATATTGTTCATTTTGAACCTTTTTTATAATTGAATTATAATAACACACTCTTACATCTGTTATTAAGTTTATTATTATAGCAAATTTATGATTTAGAAATT
>JAMOQV010000218.1 GCA_027068615.1 Helicobacteraceae bacterium
AAGGATAGTTTTGAAAACAAAACAATACTCAGTAAAAATATTTGAGATAGAACTAGAAGATGATGATAGTTTCATATCGTTTTTTGATAAAAATTATCTCTTTTTTCAAAATAATCTTATAGTGATAAAAGGTCAGCAAAGAGATAGTATTAAAAAATATTTAGATGAAAAAAATTTAAAATATATATTTAATTTAGAAATCCCCGTTCAAAAAAAACAAATGAAAAGTTTGGAGCTAGAGCCTAAGAAAGAACAAGAGGTTGTAAAAAAAGTTGAAAAACCAAAAACAAATCTAAAAGTTATAGATAAGCTTGTAAGAAGTGGTCAAGAGATAAAGATAGATGGTGATTTACTTTTACTAAACAGGGTAAATAGTGGTGGAAGCATTATTATAAATGGAACACTTATTGTTACACAAATTGTAGATGGTTCTATCAGATGTAATGGTGACTTTATGATGCTTCAAGCTTCAAGTAAAGCAAATATAGTTTTTCATGATGTAGAGGTTGATAATAAATTTTTACAAGATAAATTAAATAGAGTAGAACTTATAGATGATGAGATAGTTATAACACCAGCATTAAAGGAGAAAAATTGGGTATAGTAATAGCAGTTATAAGTGGTAAAGGTGGAGTTGGTAAAACTACTACAACAGCAAATATTGGTCTAGGTATAGCACAAAATGGCAAAAAATGTGTTGTTGTTGATTTTGATATAGGTCAGAGAAATCTTGATATGCTTTTAGGGCTTGAAAATCGTGTTGTTTATGATATGGTTCATGTTATGGATGAGGGAGTTAGTTTAAAACAAGCACTTATAAAAAGTAAAATGGATTCTAATCTTTCATTTTTAGCCGCATCTCAAACTAAAGATAAGTCAGTATTAGATTCTGATAAAATATATAAACTTATAGAAGATTTAAAAGCAGAATTTGATTTTGTTATATTAGATGCTCCAGCTGGTATAGAGAGTGGATATGAACATACTATAGAATTTGCAGATAGAGCTTTAGTTGTAGTAAATCCTGAAGTTTCATCTATAAGAGATTCAGATAGAGCTATCGGGATACTTGATTCTAAAAGTAAAAAAGTAAAAGATGGTCAAGAGGTGGATAAGTTTCTTATCATAAATAGGATTGATCCAAAAATGGTTCAAAGTGGAGAGATGCTAAATAGTGAAGATATCTTAGAGATACTAAGCATACCTCTTATTGGTAAGATACCAGAAGATAAAGGTATTATAGATGCTTCAAATCAAGGTAAACCTATCATCTTAGATGCAAACTCAAAAGCTGGTCAAGCATATAAAAGAGTAGCTTCAAGAATATGTGGTGAAAAAGTTGATTTTGTTGATGTAGAGTCTGAAAGTGCTGGTTTTATGCAAAAGATAAAAGGGATGTTTTTATAATGTTTCCTTGGTTTGGTAAAAAAAGTAGTGCAAAAACTGCTAAAGATAGATTAACAATAGCGATAATGTCAGATAGATCAAACAATAGTTTCCCTTTTATAGAGGATTTAAAAGCCGAGATTATAGAAGTGGTAAAAAAATATATTGGTGTAAAAAAAGTAGATATTCAAAAAGAAACATTAGATGGAGTAGAAGCTCTTTCTATAGATGTCCAGCTTGAAAAATAGATATGGTGTTAAGCCATATCTATTTTAAGAGAATGTAGTTCATCACACTCTTGATTTCTTTTTTCAAATAGTTTTAAAACTGTTAAGAAAAATGCAGTTATAGCAGGTCCTAGTATCATACCCCAAAAGCCAAATGTTGAAAGACCAGCTATGATAGCAAAGAAGATAACCAACTCATCTAGTTTGGCATCATCATCTTCTAGTAGTTTTTGATTTATCCATTTTATGATTAGTGGTTTTATAAATGTATCTGCTATGATAGATATCACAACTATAGAGTATATAGCGATAAACAATGCACCAGAACTATCCCCTAAATAAAACTCATAAAGCATAAACGGCAACCACATAACAATACCACCAATAACAGGCATAAGAGAAGCAAAACCGTACATTATACCAAATAGTAAACCATTGTATCCCATATAAGATATCATAACACCAAAGAGTGTTCCCTCAAACATAGCAGTAGCTATAATAGAGTAAAAAACAACATTCATAACTGAAGATAACTCTTTTGCAAGAAGGGTATATTCCTCAACAGATACATGAACTATCCGTTTTAAAAACTCTGTCATTGTTGAGCTGTTATACTGAATAAAAAAGTAAAATATAATAACAAACATAGCATTTTTAACAAATCCTGCACTAGTAGCACCAATATATCCAGTGATGCTTAAAACTTGTTTTGATAAGCTTTTTATATCTATATCTACAAGAAAATCTTTTACATGCGGTTTTATAAAAAGTAAGTATTCTGGTGGATTTTGAATTGTTTGTTTTGTAAAAAGTATAAGTTTTTTAAATGTTTCAGGTTCTATAGAGTTTAGTTGTATAGTAAGAGTTGTTAAAAAATAACCTAGTGGAGCAAAAAATAATACAGCTAAAAGAAAACTAGAAAGCAAAGCAGAAAAAAGTTTTGAATTAAATAATTTTTCAAAATATATCTGTATGTTTGATGTTGAAACAGCAAGTAATGCAGCTATGGTTATACTAAATAAAAAAGGTGCATATAGTAAATACATCCAATATAAAGCAAATCCAAATAGTAAAGCTATAAAATATTGTGGTTTCAAAATAATGTTCCTTGTTCAGAATCTATTGGCATATTTAAGATATTGTAAGTCTCTCTTGTTGCTTTTCTACCTTTTGATGTTCTCTCAAGATAACCGTTTGCTAAAAGGTATGGTTCAAGTACATCTTCTATAGTTCCCTCATCTTCACTAAGTGCAGCTGCAATGGTGCTAAGCCCCATAGGTCTGCCTTTGTTTGAGATAAGAAGTTTTAGTAGTTTTATATCCATCTCATCAAAACCGTGTTTATTTATACCTAGCTCATCTAGTGCATATTTTGTTCTTTTATGGTTTATATTCTCTTCATCAGCAACATCAGCAAAATCACGAACACGACGAAGAAGTCTTAAAGCTATACGTGGTGTTCCACGACTTCTTTTTGCTATCTCGATAGATGCCTCTTGTATAATCTCTTTGTTTAGTTTTTGTGAAGCTTGTTTTACAATCATTGCTAACTCTTCAGGAGAGTAAAATTGCATCCTAAAACTCATACCAAATCTATCTCTTAGAGGGTTTGAGAGCATCCCAGCACGAGTAGTAGCACCGATAAGAGTAAATCTAGGTAGATCAATTTTAACAGTTTGAGCAGCAGGACCACTACCTATAATGATATCGATGCGATAATCTTCCATAGATGAGTAAAGTATCTCTTCAACGGCAGGGGAAAGTCTATGAATTTCATCTATAAAAAGTATATCTCCCTCTTCAAGATTTGTAAGTATCGCAGCTAAATCACCACTTTTTTCTATCATCGGTGCTGCTGTTACTTTTATGTTTGCATCCATCTCATTTGCTATGATTAAAGCTAGTGTAGTTTTTCCAAGCCCAGGGGGTCCATAGAATAAAACATGATCAAGTGCTTCTTGTCTTTTTTTACTAGCTTGTATAAATACATTTAGATTTTTTTTAATCTGTTCTTGCCCTATATATTCGCTCCAAGCATCAGGACGAAGTGATACCTCTGTACTCTCTTCAGCATCAAATTTTTCTATCTCTACCAATCTTTCCAATTAATCTTCCTTAATAAAAAGATGTAAATACCCATAATAGTTTAATAATTTTATATTTTTATCAACATCCATATCTTTTTGTAACTCTTGTAAAAATTTTTTTAATTTATCTGTGTCTAAATCACCGATATACTCATAACTACTATGTTCTTCTGCATGAAGTTTTACTATAAGATGAGTTGGTGTTTTTGTTTTGTTTATCCATAATTTCATAAGGTATTATACTCAATTTTTTATTACTTTAAGGTTTTTTAAATTTATATTATCGTAGTATCATCACAAAAAAATAAGAGAAAATTATGAAACAAACTAGTTATGAAATGTTTAAAACGGCTGATATGCAAACTATATTGGATATATTAGATAAAGAGTTACAAACAAGAAATGAATCACCTATATGGAAGTTAAAAGTTATACCGTTTTCTGAAGCGATACTAAGTGTTCTTATACCATTAAGAGATGCAAACAAACTTTTTGACCCAGAGGGAAATAGTGTGGATGAATTAACTCCAGAGTTATTTTTTAAATGGAGCGATTTTGTAAGTTTGAAAATGCTTTATTTTAAACTAAAAGATAGTGATATTGATGTTGAGACTTTAGGTAATTACTTAGCTCAAAGCAATGTAAATCTTGATAGAGAATATCTTGATTTCCCTATCGCAACTTATAACCTACACCAAGGTGTAAGTAATGTTATAAAGTCTCTTCTTTGAGTCTTTTAATATTTGCTCCAACATTTTGGAGCTTTTTTTCTAAGTTATCGTAACCTCTATCAAGGTGATATATACGGTGTATATTTGTCTCACCCTCAGCTACCATACCTGCTAAAACCAATGCACTAGAAGCTCTTAAATCTGTTGCCATAACATCTGTTCCACTAAGTTTTGAGATACCATTTACTGTAGCAATATTTCCATTTAGTGTTATATCTGCACCCATTCTTTGTAGTTCACTAACATGCATAAATCTATTTTCAAAAAGTTTCTCTTCTATGATAGATACACCATCTGCTTGAGTTGCAAGTGCTAAAAACTGAGCTTGCATATCTGTTGGAAATGCTGGATACTCTTGAGTTGTTATCTTTACTGGTTTTATATCTTGAGTTGGATGTATAGTTATGCTATCTTTTGTGATATCAAAACTTAATCCCATCTCCTCTAGTTTTGAGATGATTGAACCCATATGTGTTGCATCTACATTTGTAAGTGTTAATTTTGACTTTGTTATAGCTCCAGCACAAAGGTATGTTCCAGCTTCTATTCTATCTGGTATAACTTTAAATTCATCTATATTTAAAAGTTTACTATCTGTTCCGTGTATAGTTAAAACAGCCGTTGCAATACCCTCTATCTTAACTCCACTAGCATTTAAAACTTCACAAAGTTGCACAACTTCAGGTTCTCTTGCTGCATTTGTTATAACTGTTTTGCCTTTTGCTAAAGATGCTGCCATAACTATATTTGCTGTTCCTGTTACTGTTATCTTGTCAAAGATGATATTGCATCCTTTCAGACCATCAGGTGCAGTAGCTTCAACATAACCAGATTTGATATCTATCTTTGCACCCATATGTTCTAATGCTTTTAAGTGTAAATCTATCGGTCTTTGACCTATCGCACAACCACCTGGAAGTGAAACTTCACAATGCCCAAATCTAGCTAAGATAGGACCTAAAACAAGTATAGAAGCTCGCATAGTTTTTACTATGTCATATTTTGCTTTTGTTTGATTAAGTGTTGATGTGTCAACAGTTACTTTATCTTCGTGAAATTCACACTTTGCACCTAAGTTTGACAGTAGTTTTAAAAGAGTTTTTATATCTGCTACATTTGGTAGATTTTTTATATGCACATTATTTTTTGCTAGTATTGTCATCGCTATAAGTGGTAGAGATGCATTTTTAGCACCAGAAATTTCTATAGTTCCATTTAGTTTTTGTTCGCCATAAGTTTGTAAGTAATCCATAAATCTCTTTGTTTATTATATAAATTTTTAAGTTATATAACATTATAGCAATTTATAAATCATTTATAAAGTGATTAGTTGCTAAAATACATCAAATAAATAGATTTGGTGAAGAAAATGTATAAATTTTATCTTTTATTATGGGTTAGGTGGGTGTCTCGTTTAACTATCTGCTCTGTATTTTTGGCTATGGCATTATCTTTTTTTATCACTATTGGTATATATTTTTTAAAAGGTGCTGGAAATTTAGATACAACTACTCTAAATGCTTTATTTGATATATGGAAATTTTGGGTTATGGTTTCGTGGAACTTAACTATTCTTATAGCTTTGTTTAGAAGTTTAAAGTATATTTTTAATAACTGTTTAAACGGTTATCGTTTTAGGCTTTTTCAATGTGATGCAAAAGATAGTATAGAGTTTGTAGGATATGGGGATTTACCTAAGGTTTTTAGAAGATGGCTTTTTTCACTTATATGGCTGGTTGCTTCTTTTGTTATTATATCTTTTATCATTGGTAAACTTTTTTTATCGATAGACAATATCTTTGAGTGGTTTAATATATATTGGTTATATATGTTTTTAATTTTATCTGGATTTATATCTTTTACACTTTTACCAACTCTTTCAAAAAGGGTAAGGTTATCTCTATGTTGATTTTTTTAGATACACAAACAACAGGTTTGGAAAAAACAGATAAGATATGTTCCATAGCTGTTATAACTGGGGATAAAGAGTTTTATGAGTTAGTAAATGAGGGTAAAAAAATACCACCTTTGGCATCTAGTATCCACCATATAACAAATGAGATGATAAAGGATAAAACACCTTTAAAAGATAGTGAAGTTTTTAAGTTTTTAGAAGAAAATAATAATGAAGAAACAACTATTGTGGGGCATAATATAAAATTTGATTTGGAAAAATTATCTGAGATAGGGTTTTATTTTAAAGGTAAGATTATAGATACGCTAAGAGTTACCAAGCATCTTATACAAGAGTGTGAACTATTTTCTTTGCAATTTTTAAGATATGAATTAAGATTATATAAAAATGAGCCACTAGGTATAGTTGCACATAATGCTTTAGGTAACACTTTATTGGTAAGGGAGTTGTTTAATTATCTTTTAGATATAACAACACTTGAAGATATGTATAACCTTAGTTTTGAAAAGGTGCTTTTAGAAAAGTTTAGCTTCGGAAAATATGCAGGTAGATATATAGAGGAGATATCGATGCAAGATAGAGGGTATTTAGAATGGATGCTAAGAGATATAAGCGATTTAGATGAAGATTTAAGGTATAGTATTAAATATTATTTAGGAGATAATCTTGAAGATTGCTATTGAGTGTAAATCTTTGTTATTGCAAAAGTCATTGGAGATTTTTTTACAAAAACATCTAACTTCTGTAAAGCATTGTGATATATGTATATGTGATGTTGAGTGTTTTGAAGATGATGAAAGATGTTTTTATATCTCTCAAGATTCAAAAGCTGACTTAGTGAAACCTTTTTCAAAATCTCAGTTGATGTTAGCTCTTGAAGAGAGATATAAAAAGATTAAAAAAAATCCAACTTCAGTAGATGAAGAGGAATTGGATTTTTCTATCTTAGAAAAGAGGATAAACTACTTAACACAAGAGTATAAAGAAAATATTATAAAGGCAGTGAGAGCATTTTATGAAAGATAAGTTTGTAAAAAAAATCATAATGGGTAAGTATAAAGGGCAGGTGTTAAAACTACCATCGAAAACAACAACAAGAAGTTCTAAAGGGATTGTTCTTGAGTCATTTTTTAACACTATTCAGTTTGAGATAGTTGATGCAAATTTTGTTGAGGTTTTTTCAGGTAGTGGTTCTGTTGGACTTGAGGCATTGAGTCGTGGAGCAAAAAAGATATTTTTTATGGAAAAAGATAGAGATGCTTTAAAAGTTTTAAAAGAAAATATCTCAAAAACAGACCCTAACTCTTGTGAAGTTTTTTCAGGTGATAGTTTTAAAAATATAGATAGTGTTATATCACGATTAAAAAAACAAAAAGAGGATGCATACTTTTACATAGACCCACCATTTAGTTGTAGAGAGGGGATGGAAGATATCTATGATAATATGATAGAACTTATAAAATCTTTACCAGAAGAAAATGTAAAATTAATCATAATTGAACATATGACAGGGTTAAAATTAGATGATAATATAGGTAATTTCAATAAAATAAAATCAAAAAAGTTTGGAAAAACATCTCTAACTTATTTTCAATAATCCTTTTGGAATAAATATTGCTTAAACCTTTAAATAAGGGTTTAAGATGAAAAAAATATTATTAATTTTACTTACCACAATTACAACCATTTATGCAACTAAAATCAATGATGTTTCTAGTGTCGTTGGTGTTAGAGATAATCAACTTATAGGGTATTCTCTTGTTGTTGGTCTTAAAAAAACAGGTGATGGTACCACTTCAAAATTTACACTTCAATCTATATCAAATATGCTTAAATCTATGAATATAGATATGAAACCGATAGATATAAAATCAAAAAATGTAGCAGCAGTTGTTGTTACTGCAAAACTAAAACCATTTGCTCGTCAAGGGGATAAATTTGATGTTATTGTATCTTCTATAGGGGATTCAAAGTCTTTAGAGGGTGGGATACTTCTTATGACACCATTAAAAGGGGTTGATGGTAAGATATATGCACTAGCACAAGGCTCTGTAACTATTGGTGGTAGAAATGTAAAGGGAGCAAGTAGTGTTTCTCATCCAACTTCTGGGATGGTTTATGATGGTGGTTTGGTTGAAAGGGAGATAAATATAGATCTTTACAATAAAAAGTTTATCACTCTATCTCTAAAAGAAGCAAATTTTAAAAACTCAATAGCTGTTCAAAAAGCTATAAATAACTTTTATAATACTCAAGTAGCAGTAGCGATAGACCCTAAAACTATAAGATTAAAATGTCCTGAAAATAACTCTATGATAGAGTTCTTAGCACAAGTGCAAGATATAGATATGGACTATAAAGTTTCTAACAAAATCATCATAAATGAAAGAACTGGAACTATCATTGCTGGGGTTGGTATAGAGATTAAACCTGTTATCATAACTCATGGTGATATAACTATAAAGATTAAAGAGCAAAATACACCATCAAAACCAAATGGTTCTGTAGTTGTAGATAGTGAGTTGGTTATAGGTTTAAATGAAAATGAGATTTATACAAAAAAAGGAACAACTACAGTTGCAAACTTAGTTCGTTCTTTACAGAAGTTGGGAGCTACTCCTAAAGATATCATCTCTATACTAGAGGCTATGAAAAGTGCTGGTAGTATCTCAGCAGAGTTAAGGGTTATATAATGAGTTATTTAGGTATGGAAGCATTAAATACACAAACTATTTCTCAGCAAAATATTTTACCTAAGATAGATGAAAAAGCTGAGGATAAAGAGTTAAAAAAGCAAACAGATGCTTTTGAAGCTGTTTTTATCAAAATGATGATGGATGAAGCTTCAAAAAATGAGAAAAATCTTTTTACAGAGCAAAATGACCCTGGTACAAAGATATATAAGTCTATGTACCGTGATGAGCTTTCAAAAGAGAGTGCAGGGAGCTTTGGTTTTTCTCAAATGTTGTACGATTATCTTTCAAGAGATAGTTAATATTTTTGTTATTTTGTCGATGTAGTAGTTATAAAAGGATTGATTATGATTACTCAAACAAATAGTGCAATTATTCGTAATACTTATTCTAACAGTTTTAATAATGCTAAGGATATTAAGGCTAAAGATGGCATAAGTATTTCAAAACAAGGCGATACAAGCAAAGTTGAAAAGCTAAAAGAGGCTATCAACTCTGGTGAGTATCAGGTAGATTTACAGGCTTTATCAGAAAAAATATCTGAAGAGTTGTTATAAAAAATATCAAATAGTTAAGGATTTATTATGTTGAGTCATCATTTAGAAGGTGCATTGTCAGATTTAAGAGATTTAATAAAAATTACAGAAGCAGACATCACAGATATAAAAGAGGCTAATAATGATCCACAATTTGACAGATTGTCTATCAAAGATGAAAAGCTAAGAAGTTTTGAGCAAAAAAAAGCTATGATAGATCATGAGATATCATCTTTGATGACCTCTAATCCAGATTCTGATTTATCTGAATTATTGGATGAACAACAACATAAATATTTAGATGAATTAAAAATTGAACTTCATAATCTTAAAGAGGTAAATAAAAGATATGCAAGATTAGTTTTAGCTGTAAGTAATCTTTACAATACTTTTCTAGAAAAACTTGTACCAACCGAGATGGATGGTTATGAAAAAAAAGCTACTAAAGGTTCTTGTGTATTGGAAGTGAGGGTTTAGAAAATGGCTTCTATATTTAACTCATTATATGTTGGTTATTCTGGTCTGAATGCTTCTCAAATAGGTATTGATACAACTGGTCATAATATATCTAATGCTGAAACAGAGGGTTATACAAGACAAAGAACAATAGCAGTAGCTGCTAGTCCTTTAGCTATAAATCCATCAGGTGTAGGTAACGGGGTAGATGTTCAATCTATAGAAAGAGTATATGATGACTTTGTATTTAGTAGATATACTGACATATCAGCTTCAAAAGAGTATAGTGCTTATGAAACAGATACTTTAGAGACATTATCGACATATTTTCCTGAAATAGATGGTGTTGGTATAAAGAATGACTTAACAAATTATTATGATTCTTGGCAAACACTTGCTGATAATCCAGATAATACGGCTGTAAAAACAGACCTTGAGTCTAAAGCAGAGAGTTTAACTAAAAATATAAGTTATACAAAACAACAAGTTGTTGATTTGCAGTCTCAAGTAAATGAAGAGTTAGCAGTTGATGTAAATGAAGTAAATCGTCTAGCTAAAGAACTTGCACAAATAAATAAATCAATAGATTCTGTTGAGGCTGGTGGAACTAAAGGGGCTGATAAAGCAAATGATTTAAGAGATAGAAGAAATGTTATTGAAAAAGATTTATCTAGGCTGATAGGAGCTAAAAGAACTACTGACCAATTAAAATCAAATATTCAAATCGATCGTAATTCTAATGATATTACAGGTAGTTATACTATACAAGTAGATGGATTTAATATAGTAGATGGTGGAACATATCATCCAATCCATATGGAAAAAGATAAAAATCAGTATGGTTTTTATGAACTTTCTTATGAAAGACAAGATGGTACTTTAATACCTATGTCAGGAGATATTAGTGGTGGTAGAGTTGGTGCTATGCTTGACCTTCGTGGACATAACATAGATAGAACAAGTGGAGTTCCAACTGATGGTACTCTTCAAAATGTTATTGCAGAATTAGATTCTTTTGCTAGTGGGCTTATTCAAACTACAAACAATCTTTATGCTCAGTCTGCATCTGATAGATTTGATTCAAATACTTTAGATATAGATGAAGATACACCTCTAATAAATTCAACAAATAATATCAATACAGGTTCTTTTAATGTTGTTGTTTATGATATTGATGGAAATGAAGTAGCTACAAGAGAGATTAACATTGACTATGCTACTAGTATGAGTGATTCAGATAGTGGAAATTCTATAAAAGACCAAATAGAAGCTAATAAAGATGACAATGACGACAATGATGCAAATAACGATATAGATGATTATATAAATTTTGATTTTGGTGGAGCTGGAACAAGTGCTGTTTTTTCAATTGATCCACAAAAAAAAGCTGATGGATATACCTTTGCAATAGTTGATAATTTAGAAGATGATAAATTTGGTAGTGGTACAAACTTTGCAGGTGGCTTTGGTTTTGGTAGATTTTTTGATGGTGATAATGCGAGTAATATACGAGTAAATTCAGAATTAGCAAGAGATCCAGATAAAATTTCAGCAGGTGATTCTCCTTCAGATGGTGATGATTCTGTAGCTTTAGATATGATTCAACAACAATATGAAGAATATAAATTTAATGTAGGTGATTCAGAATATAAAGAGACATTATATGGTATGTTTGATGTTGTAGCTACTGATGTTGGTTCAAAAACAAATGCAGCTTTAATAAGAGAAGATACTGTAAGTGCTCAGTTTAGTGCAGTTGAGATGGAATATTTTTCAGTTTCAAAAGTAAATACGGATGAAGAGATGACAAACTTAATTAAATATCAAACAGCATATGGGGCAGCTGCAAAAGTTATAACTACTATCGATCAAATGATGGACACTCTTCTTGGTATAAAAAAATAGCTACTATGAAAAATATACCATTTTTTAGTATATTTATACTCATATTTATATTTTTCTTTGTGTTCTTTGGAAGTTATTTTTATCCTACAAATGCTTATCTATTAGATGCAGATTCTATACTTTTAGCACCTTCTTCTCAACATATATTTGGTACTGATAGATTGGGAAGGGATATTTTAGCTAGAGTTATAGATGGTGGAAAAATATCTATTATTATTGGTGTTGGAAGTGCTTTTATTGCCTCCTTTATAGGTCTTTTACTGGGTTCCATGGCTGGTTACTTTAAAGGCTTTATAGATAAAAGCTTTATTATCTTAGTTGATCTATTTTTAACTTTTCCAACTTTTTTCTTACTATTGGCACTTGTTAGTTACATAAATGCTTCTTCTTTAGTTCTGATTTTGATAATATCTTTAACAGGTTGGATGTCAACAGCTAGACTTATACGTTCTGAGAGTTTTAAAATAACTTCACAACCATATATAAAGATTTTAAATATAGCAAAAGTAAATAAACTTAAAATACTTTTTAAATATTATACACCATTATTAGCCCCTATCTATTTTACAAGTTTTACTTTTGGAGTAGGTGGAGCGATACTTGCAGAGAGTGGACTTAGCTTTTTAGGTCTTGGTATTGTAGCTCCACAAATGAGTTGGGGTACAATTTTAAGTAGTGGAAAAGAAGTTATCGAGATTGCTTGGTGGGTAAGTTTTTTCCCAGGACTTATGATATTTTTAGTAACATTTTCACTTATAAATATATCAAACTATCTACAGCAGTTAACAAATCAAAAACAAATACAATAGCTTTTTAAACAAATAAAATAAAATAAAATGATAGAATTGTATCCTAATTATAACAAAGGTTATTTATGGCTAGAATTACAAAAGCAGAAAGAAAAAAAAGTATTATTTCTGCTTCTTTAAAACTTTTTTCAGAAAGAGGTTTTTATATAACAACTATACCAGATATTGCTCAAAAAGTTGGCATGAGTGTTGGAAATTTTTATAACTATTTTAATTCAAAAGATGTTTTGGCAAAAGAGTTGGTTATGTATATCTCTCAATATCTAGGAGATAATATCAGAGATATTAATGAAAGAGATATCTCTACAGATGAAAAAATATATGAAATAGTATCTATGTATTTTAACATAGCAGATGAAAAGCCTGAAATGATAGAATATTTTCTAAGAGTATATTTATCAAATCGTGAAGTTTTTAGTGATGGTTGCGAGGGTATGCTATGTGTTTCGCCTTTTGTTACTGAGATGATGATGTTTTTTAATGATGGTGTTGAAAGTGGAGATCTATATGATCAAGATTTTTTTAGTGCTTTTGGGCTTTTTATGGGATATCTAGGTGGTATGGTTTTTCTTTTTGGAGAGAAAATTTTACCTGAACCATTAGAAAACTATAAAGAATCAATATCTCAAAATATCTATAATGCTCTTAAGTCAAGATAAAAAACCAACCCTGATTTGGTTGCAGGGTGTTACTTGTAATGGGAACACACATTCTTTTTTAAATTTATCATATTTGGAGTTGTTATTATCTAAATTTGAACTTATTTATTTACCATTTATGGAGGTAAAGTATAGTTTTTTTGATATATCAAAATGTTCTCTTAGTTGTGATGTATTGATTTTTGAAGGTACTTTTGACCCTCTTATGCAGAGAAATGGTGTTTTACTAAAAGATATTCTTATTCATTATGCAAATGATGCCAAACATATTATAGCAGTTGGTAGTTGTGCTAGTTTTGGAGGTATGTTCAAAGCATCGGCTCCTGATAGAAACAGTGGACTCTTATATGATGGAGATGATTTTATTGGTGTATTAACTAAATTATATAAAAAAGTTATAAATTTATCAGGATGTCCTATTCATCCAGAATGGTTAGGTTATACACTAAGCATGATAGCTAATAATAAAAATATAAAATTAGATGATTTATATCGTCCAGTTGAATTATACAGTAATTTGTCACATCACGGATGCACAAGAAATGAATATTTTGAATGGAAAGTAGATGCTAAGAACTTTGGTGAAAAAGAGGGATGCCTTTTTTATGAACAGGGTTGTCGTGCTCCCATGACACATGCATCTTGCAATAAGATACTTTGGAATGAAGTTAGTTCAAAAACTCGTATAGGAACACCTTGTTTTGGTTGTACTGAACCTGATTTTCCAAGAGAAAACTTTTTTAAAACAAAAACAAATATGTCGATTCCGCAAGATATACCATTAGGTGTTCCAAAAAGAAGTTATCTTACTATGGCAGGTATTGCAAAAACATTTCATATAAAAAGATTAGAGGGAAAACTTATTGATTATAAAACAACTGATTGAGCAGATAGAGGGAGAAGCATTTGTATCTTTTGATATGAAAGATGATAGAGTTGAATTTTCAACCATATCTTTTGCACATTTTCGTGGTATGGAGATGATATTAGAGGGTAAAAATGTATTAGATGCATTGGTTATAACTCCTCGTGTTTGTGGTATATGTGGACATGCACACTTAATGGCAACAGTAAGGGCGATAGAAGATGCATATAAAAATGCTGGTTTTAAAATAAATTTAACTGATAAAATACAAAAAATCAGGGAATTAACCCTTATTATGGAGATGATTCAAAATCACTTCAAGTGGCTTTATATGGTTATTATTCCTGAATTATCTAAGATTGTGGATTTATCTTTAGTTAAAGAGCCACTAAAAGGTGCATTTAGTGCATCTATAGCTTCTAAAATAATTGCTATATTTGGGGGACAATGGCCTCATTCTTCATATATGGTGCCAGCTGGAATCACTTGTGATCCAACAGATATAGATATAGTGCAAGCTCAAAATTATTTAGATGAATTAATATCTTTTTTTGAAAAGGAGAGTTTAGGAGTTTCTTTAGAAAAATTTTTATCTTTTAAATCTTGTAAAGATTTTAATGATATATCTTCAGATATATCAAATCTTGAAAAAGCACTTATCTCTATAGATATGCATCATAAAGGTTTTTCTCATGATAGATTTTTAATTATGGGGGAACATAGTTTTACAAATGTTTCAAAACTTAAACATACAAGAACTTTTAAAGTTAATTCTAAATATATAAAAACTGAAGAAGCCTATAGTCCTAATGAAAAAACTTATGCTTTAAATGCTTTATATAATGATGAGTACTATGAAACAGGTTCATTAGCAAGGATGATGTCAAATTCCATCCCAATTATAAAAAATATGCATAGAAGATACAAAGATAGTGCATACTCAAGAGTTATGGCAAGAATTTTTGAATTAGGATATATGTTAAATCATGCTAAAAAACTTATAAATGGTATAGATATATATGAAAAATCTATAACTAAAGTAGAAAATATAGAAAAAGTATCTGCAAAAGGTATAGGTATAGTTGAAGCACCAAGAGGATCTTTAATTCATAAAATAGAATTGGAAATGGGTATAATAAAGAGTTATAAAATAATCACACCAACTCAATTTAATATAGGTAGCTCTACACCAGATAAACCAACACCAGTGCAGTTAGCTATGAAAGGGTTAACAAAAGAGGAAGCTCTTTTTGTATTTAGAACTTTTGATGTTTGTTCTGTTTGTACTACTCACTAAATAATTTGATCTACTTTAAGTATAACTTCATCAGCAGTTATACTTTTCATACATTCATGATGTTTTAGTGGACATTCCCTTTTCATACATGGGCTACATTCCATCTCATGTCTTACTATAACACCTTTTTTATTCATCCATTGACTTGTTTCTTTGTATCTTGTTGGTCCAAATATGGCTACTGTTGGAACTTGATAAGCAGATGCTATATGCATAGGTCCACTGTCATTTGTTATAAAAAGAGAACATCCACCTATGTTTGAGCAAAGTTCATCTATGGTTGTTTTTCCTGCTAGGTTTGTGTAGTTTTTTACACCTAATGATATAAGATTTTGTTCTATATCTTTTGCCATCTCAACTTCATTTGGACCACCAAATATTATGATGTCATATCTATCGCTAAACTCAGAAGCTACTTTTGCAAATCTCTCAGGATACCACCGTTTTGCACTTCCGTATGTTGCACCTGCATTTATACCTAAAGTTGGTTTATCAAACTTTTTAGCTTCTATATAGAGTTTTAACGGTGGGATAGTGTTTTTATCATAACCATCAGTATCAACCATAGCTAGTTCAGCATACTGTTTTACTAAGTGTTGGTTTGTTGGTATCTTTGGAGTGTGTGAGAGTAAAAACATAGAGTGCCAAGACTGTCTTGCACAACAAACAACTGTATTTGTAAATCTTAAAAGTAAAGATGAATGTAATTGATTTCTAAAGGTTATAGCTAATGAAAATTCGCCTAACTCTTTTGCTAGTTTGTAAGTTGCTATAAGTCTATTTTTTGCTTTTTTAGTTTCATCAACAACAGCTTTTTCACAAAGAGGATGATGTTTTAGTGCTTCGATACTAACAAAAGAGCCAACAAAAGTAAATTTAGCATTTGGATAGTGAAGTGCTAAAAGTTCTATGGCTGGTGTAGTCATAACAGCATCACCTAGCCAGTTTGGTAAAATAATCAAGATTTTCATATACAATTTATCTTCTCCCCAACCTCTTTTGTTATATATATGTAAAGTGGTGATGAACCTATCTCTAATGTTTCATCCATTATCATATCTCCAGCACTTGAATATACTTCAAAAAAATCTTCATTTTTAAGTGTTGTATCTTTTAAGCTCCAATGGATTTGTAAAAGTCTATCATCAACCCAAAATTGCAATATATAGTAATCTCTTTTTATATCAAGTCTCAAAAATTGAGCATTTTTAAGGTTTTTAACCATAAATCTATATACAAAATAAGCTTCTCTTTTTTGCATCTCATCGACATCATTTACAAGTCCATAACCTTTAGCCATAAGTTGATGCCAACTTACACTATCTACTTGTTGAGATGCAAAAGCCAAAAGATAGTAACGAAGCATAAAATCAGCATATAACTCTTCTGAGATGCACTCATACTCACTTGTTGGTGCATAGGGAGCAGTACCACTTAGTGGATAGTTTGTCTCGGTTATATGAAGTATATTTTTAGTTTTAGGACTTAACCAAACCATAGTGCTAAGTAGGGCTATCTTATCTGAAAGTGTAAAGCCTAGTTGAGTATTTTCAGGAGCGCCTCTTCTATCTACATATAAAAGTGAAGAGATGCCATCATACTTTAACTTGAAAAAGTTAAAAAGTGTATGGGCAGTAAAATGGTACTCAAAATCGATAACCCCACTACCGATAAGTTTTAAAGATGAAAACTCATTTTCTTTTAAATCATAAGCAGTTTTATAAAATCTTAGATACTCATCTACTGAGAAAAAGCCCCATTTTGCACGGTTTATGGTTGAGCCTATTTCGTAAGTTTCTATCGTTTGTCCTAAAGTTGAAAAAACTGTTTTAAGATTGTTTCTAAAAAGTTCTAAATCTTCTACATTTTCTCTATCTTGCATCACTTTTAGGATGATTTTTTTACCATCTAGTTTTGCTACAAATGATTTTAGTTCATCTAGTGAATCCATCTCCCAAAGTTTAAAACGAAGTAAAACTCTATCAACTCCTAACTCTTCTAAGAATTCTAGTGTTTTTTCTGGCTCTCTTTGAAAATCAACACCGATACTAAAAAAATCATCAGATTTTATCTCTTTTCTTTTTACAAAAGGCATCATCACTAAAGACAATGGCAATACCGTAATAGATGTAAAAAGTGTTTTTACTAATGAGTTAAACTCTTTTTTTCGCATCTGTTTTTTATATGCTTTATCTTCTATTATGGCTGGTTGGTCGGAATAATTATCCCATTTAAATATGTTTTTGTGCATTTATTTATTTTTTTTAATACAGATTGCCACATATATATTATTAGTATTATTATCAATATTTTGCACATAAATTTTAAATATATTATGACCTTGCTTTAAAATTTGTGCTATGGAATAATTTTGATGCTTTGGAAGATAACCAAGTTTTGTTTTTTTATAATAAACTTCTACTGCATTTTCATCATAGATATTATCACTTTCATATTTAAGTTTTAACTTAACACCAACTTTTAGTTTTTTAAATACTTTAAAACCGTTATAATATTTATAGCCAACTATTTGAGAACTTTTATATACTTTCATTTTATACCTTATACAAGAAGTTTATCTTTTATTGTATCAAGTATTTTTAAAAAGCTAGATTAAATAAAATAAGTTATAATCTCTTACTCAAAATTATAAATGGAGTGTAAAATGTGTATGACAATCCACGATAAATATATAGATCCATTTACAGACTTCGGCTTTAAATGGTTATTTGGCACAGAAGAAAATAAAGCCTTACTTATCAGCTTCTTAAACGATTTGTTA
>JAMOQV010000219.1 GCA_027068615.1 Helicobacteraceae bacterium
GTTGGAAATATTATCACAAAAAATGCTGGTATAAAAAAGGTTGGACTCGAACTTGGTGGAAATGCAGCGACTTATATAGATAAAAGTGCAGATTTAGACTTAGCATCTCAAAAATGTGCATTAGGTGCATTTGTAAACTCTGGACAAGTTTGTATAAGCTTACAAAGAATCTATGTAGATGCAAGTGTATATGATGAGTTTGCAAAGAAGATGGCAGAAGAAACTAAAAAGCTAAAAGTTGGTAGCCCTTATGATGATGATACTTTTATGGGTCCACTTATAGATGATGATGCCATAACTCGTGCTATGGGTTGGGTAAAAAGTGCCATAGATGAGGGTGCAAAAGCCCTGCTTGAGCCAAAAGCAGATGGTAGGATGTTTTATCCGTGTGTGATGGCTGATGTAAGAGATGATATGGCGATAGTGTGTGAAGAGGTTTTTGCACCTATTGTTTCACTTGTTAAAGTGGATGGATTTGATGATGCACTTCCTCGTATGAATAACTCCCCTTATGGACTTCAGTTTTCAGTATTTACAAATGATTTAAAACTTACTCAAAGAGCTATAGAAGAGTTAGATGCTGGTGGGATTGTTATAAACGATATGCCAACTCTAAGATTTGATATACAACCTTATGGTGGTGTAAAACTTAGTGGTGTTGGAAGAGAAGGTCCTAGATTTGCCATAGAAGAGATGACTGAGATAAAATCGGTTGTGATTTGTTAGGGAGGATAAAATGGGTGCAGTTGAATTAAAAGATTATAGTTATAAAGATTATTTAGATATTGATGCCACAACTCCAGAGAAAGAGAGGTATGAGCTTATATTTGGTCATATATATATGATGAGTGGAGCTAGTAAAATGCATCAGGATATAGTTGGAAATATTTTTTATATGTTTAAAACTTTACAAAAAGATAAGGGTTGTCATTCTATGATAGCCCCTTACGATATAAAACTAAAATGTGATGATACTATAAATGTAGTGCAACCTGATGTTATGGTGTTTTGTGAAGATGAAGATATACCTTGTTTGGTTTGTGAAGTATTATCACCATCAACTGCACATAAAGATAAAAGTGTAAAAAAAGAGCTTTACGAGTGTTTTGGAGTGAAAAACTATCTTATTATAGACCCGATAGCTAAGTATGTAGATAGATTTGTTTTAGAGGGTAATAAACTTGTTTATGATAAATGTTATGGGGAAAAAGATGAGATGAGAGTTGATTGTCTTGATAAAATTATAAATGTGAGAGAATTTTTTGAGTAATAAAAAAGTAATAATATCAGCTTGTTTACTAGGACATACTTGCCGTTATGATGGAAAAACAAAAAAAACAACAGAAGTTTTAGATGCTTTTGATGGGTGGGAGATTATCCCTTTTTGCCCTGAAGCACCTTTATTTGGAACACCACGACAAAGGATAAGTGTAGTTGAGGTTGATGGATTAAATAAAATCATAACAGATGAAACAAAAGAGGATGTAACTAAACTTTTAAAAGATGAGATAGAGTCTTTTTTAGATAAGCATCAAAATGTAGATAGTATAGTTTTAAAATCAAAATCTCCTAGTTGTGGCATAGGGACTACACCAGTTTTAGATACAAATAAAAATATTTTAAGATATGCTAATGGGATAGCTGGGGATATTTTTAGTAAAAGATTTAAAGATATAGATATTTTGGATGAAAATCATTTTTCATTAAAAAATTGAATTATCACTAAGTCTGTTATCCTTTTATGATATAATCTATTTATTAACAAAACAATTCAAAGGATTTTATTATGAATATATCTATAACTGGAAGACATGTTGATCTAACTGATGGTATAAAAACACATGTAAATTCATCTATCGAAACTTTAAGTAAATACAATATGGACATCATCTCTATAAATGTTATTGTTTCTACTCACACTAAAAAAGGTAAAGAACATTCAACTGTTGAATATGTGATTAACCTTGCACATAAAAATTCTATAATCATAAAACAAAGTGATTCTGATTTATATGCTGCTATAGATATGGCAACAGAAAGAGCTTCAAAAGCTATGAGAAGAATGCATGATAGAGATACTCAACACTCTAAAGTTGGTTTAAATGAAATCAAAAATACTGATGTTGATTTAAAAGCGGAAGTTGATGCTAGTGAAGATGAGATAGTACCAGTTGAGCTTTCATTATATAAACCTCGTGAAGTTGAAGATGTATTAAATGAACTAAAAGAGAGTGATAAACAATTTGAGATATTTATAGATAATGAGGGTAAAACTCGTGTTCTTTATAAAAGAAAAGATGGTAGATTTGGACTTTATTAGTCTGTTTTAACTCAGGTTTTATAACCTGAGTTAATTTTAAAATGGTTTAAATATAACCATACCAACTATAACTAAAATAAGTAAAGTTGGGATCTCATTATACATTCTAAAAAATTTTCCACTTTTGGTACAAGTTCCATCTAAAAATTGTTGTCTAAAGCGACCCATAGAAAAAAAATAAGCTATTAAAAGAACTACAAAAAATATCTTTGCATGTAACCAACCATTGCCACTAAAACCTACAAAGTAAGAAAGTATAGCACCTGTTATAACAGTAGAGTACATAGCTGGAATACCGATATACTTATATATCTTCATCTCCATAACTTTTACAACCTCTACAAATCCTGCATTATCAATATTTTCTGCATGATAAACAAAAAGTCTAGGCATATAAAAAAGTACAGCAAACCACGATACCATAGAAAGTATGTGAAACCATAAAATCCAATCAAACATAGATAATTATTCTGCTACTTCTAAATCTTTGATAGACTTATGTCCATGAGCTACAGCTTGGTCATGTAAACGACGAAGTGCTTTAGAAGCTCTGTCTATTGCTAAGTCTATAGCTGCATCTAAGTTATCATCTTTTTGACTTATAACTACAGGTTTAGCATGAGCTACATGTATATCAAACTCAACCAATACACCTTTTTTTTCTGCTATAACATTTACATTTACACTTGTTATATCTAAACTAAATTTTGAAAATGCATCTATAGCACTTTCTATATGGGCTTTTGTATTGTCATTAAGAGTTAAATCTTTTGCTCTTACTTGTACATTCATAATGTATCCTTTAATTTTTAGATGATTTTATCAAAACAAAACTTTAAAACGGCTATTTTTAAGTACTTAAAATTCTCTTAACAGTATCTTGCATAGCAATTCTAAAAGCATCATCTTGAGAAATCATCTTATAAAGTTCTAACTCACTTCGTCTTTGTTTATTCATAACTTCATCAAAGATTTTTATATA
>JAMOQV010000220.1 GCA_027068615.1 Helicobacteraceae bacterium
CTCATTGAGTGTTTTATCCTCTTTTAAAACTTCTAAAACTACTCTTGTTTTAAATTCTGCACTATAAACTGTTCTTTTTCTACTCATATCTCTACCCTCTCTTTTATTGTCTAATTTTACCATTTTTAGGAATTAGACTTTTGAAAAAGTTGTTTTAATTTCTTGGGGTAGTATAATCAGACATTATAATTTTTTAATATTATATCTACTTTAAACAAAATTATATAATATAAATTTTTTAAACTTATTTTTTAACTAAAGCACACTCCCAGCCATCATAAAGACCGTTATATCTTTTACCCATATCTATGATAGTCATAGTTAACTCATCTATATCATAATAAAATGGAATATCTTTTCTATAAAACTCAACACCGTACATTGTCTCGCCTCTAAATGGTACTTCTGTCTCTTTTTGTTTTATAAACCCACCTTTTTCTATAAGTTTTATAAAGTTTTCTCTATCTTCACTAGATTTAAAATAACTTTTATGCTCAATGGCTCTTTTTTCTTTTAAACTATCGCCTTGCTCTTTTAGAGAGTTACAAGCATGATGATTTGTTATGATTTGCCACTCTTTTATAGTTGGAAAAAGTAAGTTTTTATACACTTCCCACTCCATATCCATCTTTGAGCCGTACTCATACTCATAGTCAAAATGCTTCATAGCTTCGCTTACCGTATTGCTCCACTCAAAGTCTAGTTTTAGTGCATATATAAAGTTTACTTCCCCATTTGAGATGATGCGACCGATATACTTTCCACTTCTCCAACGAAGTGATTCCATCTCAAGCCTATCTTCTATAAAACCTACATCATCACTCTCATACTCAGTTACCAAACCATCATCTTTTGGATTTTTAAGTTTTACTTTCACAAATCCAACATACATAAACTCAGGATTTGGAACTTCATCAGATATACCTGCATTAAACGAAACCATAGCCTTATGACCATCAACTTGTTTTACATAACTTTCCCAATACTCTTGCATCTTTTTACTCCATCTCTAAACTCATAAGGAACATATCTTCCCCATCAATAACCTCTACATCAGTAGAGGCACACTCTTGACAACAATAATGCACTTTTTCAAGTTCACTCTCTTTTAAACAGCTGTTACACCTTATCTTTAGTGACTGTATATTCATAACAAACTCAGCCCCATCACAGATAGTTTTTTCTTTAAAAGTGTTAAATGCTATCTCTAGTAAATGAGCCTCTATACCACTCATAACACCTATTTTGACTATGATTTTTGTTACTTTTGTAGCATCGTTTTGCTGGGCTACATCTTCTATCTGTTCAAGAAGTGCTTGAACTACACTGTATTCATGCATATTTTAACCTTTATTTATTTTTTTATGCTATCATACTTCTTCATACATGGGAAGTTCTACAAACTGCTAACCACTTTTTGTAGCACTGTAAAGCTCTATCTTCTTTTTGAAGGTAGGGCTTTTTTTTTGTGGGTAGTGTTGGGTGGGAGTGCTAAAAAAGGAACTTCCCATGTTCTTAAAAGTATTTGTTTTATTGCTTATTCTTGGTTATTTAACTAAGTTGCTTTAAAAAACTTTATAGAGGGGCTGGTTACCCCTCTTGTTTTAACCTCCTTGGAGTTTTTGTAGGACATAGTTTATAAACAAACTCATATCTAAGTTTATGAAACTCACTATCTTTATCCCAAAATTCTGGATGCATCACTTCTAACTCTTTTTCTTTTTTTAACTCTATAAGCTTTTTATGTTCCTCTAAAAAATCCTCTTTATCCCATAAAAACTCATCATAAGCATCTTCATCTTCTAAAAATTTTTCACAAAAACTCTCTAACTCTTTTTTATAGCTTTTATGTTGAAAAACTTTATCAACCATACCTATTTCTTTAGCTTCTTGAGAGTTTATAGGCAAACAGTTTTTTAAAAGTTCATCTGCTTTTTGCTCCCCTACTCTTTTAGGCAATGTATAGGTATGAAACTCACTACCACTTAAACCTAAAGTTTTATAGTGTGGGTTTAGCACTACATTTTCTCTAGCTATAACCTTATCACAAGCAAGTGCTAAAAACACTCCACCAGCCCCTGCATTTTTCTCTAAAGATGCAACAGTTATAACATCATCTGCAAATAAAACACTTTTAACTAAGTCATTCATAGCATTTATATTGCTCCAACCATCTTCGCCATTTTTCTTGCTGTCTTCTAGTATATTTAGATGGATGCCATTACTAAAAAAATCAACCCCACCCATCAAAACTACCACTTTTACTTGAGTTTTTATATACTCAAATGCATACTTTAATTTTATACATTTATCACTACTAAAAGCACCATTATGAAAGTTAAAGTGTAAGTAGGCTACCTCATCTTTTACATCACAACTTATCTCATAAAAAGTTTTATATGATTTGTCAAATACAAGTGGAAGTCTGTCCTCTTTTATACCCTTTAGCCTATCTTTTAAAACATAAGTAGCAGGTAGTTTAAACTTACCAACCTCTTTTAAATGTGTTATCCAGATAGCACCATCAATAGTTGAGATACATATAGCACCATCCCTTTTTGCTAAAATCTCCTTAGGTTTTTTACCTTTTAATCTATCTTCTAACCAACCACCATAAATGTAACACTTAACTCCAAGTATCTCATCTAAAACCCCTGGATGAGAATCACTCATATAGATTTTCTTAAGTATCTCTTTTGAGGTATCTTTTTGCCACTGTATGGCTCTATGGTTTTGAGTAAGTTGAAGATGCATAGTGGTATCTAGCTGTTTTAAAGGTGTAAACTCTTTATCTAAGAGATTTTTTAAAAGCATCTCTAGTGCTATAAGGCTTGAGTAATTTACCTCATCTCTATACAAAGATGCCTTATAACTATCTCGCATCTCAAAATCAACCTCTGCATATATATCGCCACCATCAAAGTTATCATCTGCTTTTAGATAAACAACACCCCACTCTTTTTTAGCATCTTTTATAGCATTGTCAAGTGAATAAGCACCCTTGTCCCCTCTTATACCTGGATGAAGCACAAAAGTAGGATAAACATCATATATCTCTTTAGGGATAAACTTTTTCAAGTATGGCGATAGTATAATGTCAGGTTTAAACTCCTCTACCTCTTTTATCATCTGAGATGCATTTATGGCATAAACAACATCCACTTTATAGCCTAAAGCTTTTAAGTGGGTGTATGCAAGTTGTGAAGTTGAGTTAAAAGTGCTTATAAGAAGAGTTACTTTTTTCATGGCAAAAGTATAGGGTTATATCTCTTAATATTTGATGAATAGGTATTCAATTTAA
>JAMOQV010000221.1 GCA_027068615.1 Helicobacteraceae bacterium
TTGCTTGAGTTATAAGATATATAGAACGAGGTGATGCGATAGACTTAAAAAGTATCTTTATACCAAAATGTCTTGCTATCTCTATCATCCGAGATACATGTAAAACTTCGCTAAGGTCAGCAATACCGGCTAATCCTAAAGAACTACTAATATCACCATCTAACATAACACCACTATTTTTAAGAGAGTTATCTTCTGCTTTACAAAACAAAGTATTGCCATACATCTGAACATACTCAGCCACTTTTATAGCTACATCATTTTTAGCTATGGTACTCATATATGGACTAATAGCACCTTTTTTTAAAAGTATCGCAATATTACTTAAACTCCCATCTGAAAGTAAAGAGTTTATCATCAAGTCAACTTTTGCACCATCTGCATCTCTTTGACCATTTTGAGCAAATTCTAAGTTACCTTCACTATCTATAGCAGGGTCAGAATCAGCATTTAACACTATATGCCCTACTCCACCTTTTTTTGCTACTTGTGAAATTTTTTGTATATTTTTAGAGTTTAAGACACCATCTTTTAGCCGAACATTTAAGTCAACCAAAGCTGGGATAAGATAAGCACCATCAGCATCTATAATCTTATCTGTTTTATCTTCTATAGTAAAATTACCCTCTCTTAAGCCATCTTTATCGCATATAATTGCATTTTTTATTACCATTATAGACCACCTTTGTTATAATTTTGTAATTATACCGTTTTAAAGGCTATTTATGAAAATCTTAGTGAGTGCATTGGAACATTCTGCAAATGTTCATCTAAAATCTTTAAAAAATGAGTTAGATAATGATGTAGAGTTTATGGGTATCTTCAATAAAGAGTTAGGAAAACCTATCGTTGATCTTCAAACACTCGCTATTATGGGATTTGTTGATGCTTTTAAAAAATTGAATTACTTTTTTAAACTAAATTCTCAGATGGTTGAGATGGCAAAAGATGCTGATAAAGTCTTGCTTATAGACTCATCAGCTTTTAATCTACCACTTGCCAAAAAGATAAAAAAAAGATATCCAAACAAAGAGATTATATACTACATCATCCCTCAAGCTTGGGCATGGAAACCAAAACGGATACCTATACTTTCAAAAACTATCACCCATCTAGCTTCTATACTACCTTTTGAAAAAGACTATTATCCAAAAGATGCTCCTATAACTTATGTAGGGCATCCTTTGCTAGACCAAATAAAAGAGTTTAAAACAAAGCTAAATGATGAGGTAAAAAATCTAGTATTTATGCCAGGTAGCCGTAAAGGTGAGATAAAAAAACTGATGCCTATATATAGAGAGTTGCAAAAAAAACTAAATTTAAACTCTGTAGTTGTTATACCTAAACATTTTTCACAAAAAGATGTAGATGAACTTTATGGTGATATAAGTGGATTTGAGATAAAACACAATGCTCATAGATGCCTATTAGAAGCAGATTTTGCTTTTATTTGTAGTGGTACAGCTACTTTAGAATCAGCCATTATTGCAACACCATTTATACTAAGTTATATAGCTAAACCTTTAGATTACTTTATAGCCTCAAGACTTGTTAAACTTGAGTATATAGGGCTAAGTAACATTATGTTTAGTAAGTTTCAACATCGCTCAATGCATCCAGAGTTTATACAAGATAAAGTAACTCTAAATAATCTCGTAAATGCTTTTGAGAGTTACAATACCAGTAGATTTTTAGATGACTCTAAACTTCTAAGAGAGTATCTAAAACACGGTAGTTCTAAAAATGTAGCTAAGATTATAGAGAGTTAAGTCGTTGCATAAAAACATTAGGCTCAACAAATCCTACTACCGTTTTTGACTTTAAAACATTTAAGTTTTTATCAAAAAAGATTATAACAGGTGGTCCAAAAACTCCGTACTTTTTACTCAACTCTTTTTGAGCTTGAGTATTGTCTGTTAAGTCTGCTCTTATAAGCACAAACTCTTTCATCTTAGCCTTAACATCTGCATCCGCAAAAGTAACCTCTTCTAACTCTTTACAAGCAGTACACCATTTTGCACTAAAATCTAGTAAGATTTTTTTACCTTTGTACTTTTGTAGTTGAGTATCTAACTCTTTTATGGAAGCAACTACTATAAAGTCATTTTTTTGTGATTTTATAGATGTAGTTTTAGTTGAGCTTAAAAACTCTAATGGTTTTTTCATACTCTCTGAGCCACCTAAAACACCTATAAATAGTATAACTGAGTATATAAAAAGTACGATAGCCACACTTCTTTTAAACAGATGATTATCTTTTTCAAACACCCCAAGATAAAGTGCAAAACCAAGCCCAACAAATGAGTAAAGCATCATAGTAACATAACTATCAACCACTTTTTCAAGCATCCATATAGCAACAACGAGCATCATAACACCAAATATAGCCGAGACCATAGTCATCCAAGCACCTGGGCGAGGCATAAACTTACCAGCACTAACACCAACAACTATAAGTGGAACACCCATACCGATACTCATAGAAAAAAGTGCCATACCACCAAGAATAGCATCTCCTGTTTGACCTATATAAACCAATGCACCAGCAAGTGGAGCAGCAACACAAGGACCAACGATAAGTGCAGACAAAAATCCCATAACAGCCACACCAACAACCCCACCACCGTGTGAACTTGAACTAACTTTTGATACAAAAGCATCTGGTAGTTTCAACTCATAGTAACCAAACATACTCATAGCAAGAGCTACAAATACAGCCGAAAAAGAGTAAACCACGAAAGGGTTTTGAAGTGTAGCTTGTAAGTTTGCACCAAAAAGCCCAGCTAAAATACCAGCTATGGTATAAGCAACAGCCATTGATAACACATAAACAAGTGAAAGGAAAAATGCTTTTTTAGTAGTTATCCCCTTACCTTGAGATATGATAAGCCCAGATATGATAGGTATCATAGGGAATACACACGGAGTAAGTGAAAGAAGTAAACCAAAACCAAAAAATGTAGCTAGTATAAGTAAGATATTGCCCGATTTTATAGTGTCGGCTATGCTGTCGGCTTCTGAGAGTTCAACTTTTTTTATCTCTTGTTTATCTGAAGCTAGTTTTGAGGTATCTACACTTAGGTTAAAGGTTTTTTCTAAAGGCTCATAACAAAGCCCCTGTTCTGAACAACCTTGATAAGAGATAGTAAACTTTATATCTTTTACACCCTTTAAAGAGGCATCATTTTTTAAAGTTACTAAAAAAGATGGTGATTTTAAGTAAACCATCTCATCAAAATGCTCAACAC
>JAMOQV010000222.1 GCA_027068615.1 Helicobacteraceae bacterium
TTTTCATTTGTATTTGCATCTCTTACAACATTTTTAAAAAGCCCACTTGGATAAATAAAATAACCTTTAGTTTTTATAGCATCATCTTTTATCTCAGCAGTTATGACATTATCAGGAAGAGAAGCATAATCAACACTATCATCACCAGCTTCAATGTAGAGAGAAAAATTTTCACTTATGAAACGGTAAAACAAACTACCTAAAACATACTGTTTAAAATCCCAACCATCAACAGACCCTCGAACATCATTTGCGATTTTCCATATTTGGCTTTGTAGTTTGGCTCTTTGTTGTGTGCTTGTCATAGTATTCCTTATAGCATTAATGTTTTATTATAACAGATATTGACTTATATATCATCTATAGATATTCTCCAGTTATCTCTAAATCCCCGTTTATACTTTTTATCATCTAACTCTATTTTATCTGAGAATTTTTTATTAAACATATCTGTTATATCTTCTATCTCTTGATCGATACCAAATATCTTTAGATAAGAAAATATTTTATCTTTAGCTTTTTTCTCCTCTTGATTAGATATCGATTGTTTTATCTTTGTATGGTAGGCAACTCTAAGTAAATCTCCTAGACGATTTTTTCTACTTTCCATATTTATAAGCTCTTTTAGAGTGTTTTTTACATTTTCAACATCACCTTGAAGTGCATACTCTTCACATTTTGAGATGATTTTTGCCCACTCTTGTTCTAGTTTTTTACCTAACTCTATATGGTGTAAAATCTTTTTAGTATCTAGTAGTTTATAACATGTTTCTAAGTCATTTAGTTCATAAGCTGATTGTAGTTGTTCTATATGGTAGCACTGTAAACTTAACTCTTTAACTTTAGATTCTATATGTGGTATATTTTTTAACCGTTGTAAATGTTTTCTTGCAAGTTTTGTATTTGATTTTAAGATGCAGTTTTCAACTAGTTTTATAGTACCTTCTATCTTTTTTGTAAGATTTACATAGGTTGGTATATGTGTAAAAGCACTAAATTTTTCAACTATTTTATCAGTTGTTTTAAAATCTTTTTTTATCAGTGCTTTTAAAAATTTTACAAACTCATTTGGATAGTCATATATAAAAGAACACATCTCTTTTTTTGATGGTATATTTTTATATATACTTATAAGTTGTTTGGCTTTAGATAAGTTTCCTGCAAGTAACTCTTTTTGAGCATTTAAAAATGCATTTTTCCATAGAGCTTCCATCTCTTTAAACTCATCTGTCTCTTTAAGAGGTGGAAATTTATCACATAGCTTATAAGCATCTACATATCTTCTTGATTGCACAAGTAGTTTAAACTTATCGTAGTATTGAAATGTTTTAAACAGAAGTTTTATATCTTTTTGTTTTGATTTTAGTGAGATATAGTTTTTTAACAGTTTAATAGCTAATTGTTTATCATTGTTTATCAATGCTTTTGTAGCCATTTTATATATGTTTTCATATTTTTTTTCTAGTTGTTTATAGCTTTTGTAGTTTTGTATAATAGTTGCATTTTCAGTTTTTTCAAAAACTTTATGTAAAGGTAAAGTTTCTATAAGTCTATCTAGTATCTCTTGTGTAGGTAAATTTAGTTTTATAACATTAGAATTTTTAAGTGCTAAAACTATAGTATCATTATCTAATAAAACCATATTTATAATTACATCATCAAATGTAGCATATTTCTCATTTATCACTTTATTCTCTTTTATATCTATGATAGATAAAAAGTTTTGTTGCGAATTGACAAATATATAATTTGTATTTGGTATAGGGATGATATGTTTTATAGTTGAGAAGTTTGTTTTTATATTGTCTATATTGATAGTTGCATTTAGATGTATAATATCTATATCCCCATTATCTTTGCCACTTATAAGGGTATTTGCATCTGCAAAAGATAAACAGTTGGTTTTTATGGTTGAGTTGGTTATAACCTCTTTATGTGCATTTACATGTAAGTCGGTGACAAGTATAGCACCACCAAATCCACTACAAGCTATCTTTGAACCTGAAAATGTTATAGCACTGACAAAGTTTGTAAAGTTTTTAGGTTGGGGAATTGTTCTGTCATACGGAAAAGAGGCTAGTCTTGCTAATAAAGATGGATTGTTATATCTGTATTGAAATACTCTTCCATATTTTGTTCCAACTATAAGGTATTTTGATGATGTATCAAATGTTAGTATATTTATCTCTTTAGCATTTATAGGTATTTCATTTAGAATTTCACCAATTCTTGTATCTAAAATATATAAACTAGACTTTACTCCAAAGGCTAAAAGTTCAACATTTGGACTAAATGACATAGCTTTAACATCTGGTGTCAGTTTTTCAGACTCGATGATAAGTTGATTATCATAGTTTATACATGAGTTGATTCTCGCTTGAGCAGATTCTGTTGATAATGCTATGTATTTGTTATCTAGTGCTTCAAGATTTTTTATATTTGTATCTAATGTTAAACATCTGTCTATAGTATACATTTTTATTTTATCCTTTTTTTAACAACCCAGCTAAATAGCCACTACTAAAAGACCATTGTAAATTATATCCACCACAAGGGCCATCTATATCTATCACTTCTCCACAGAAGTATAATCCATTTATGATTTTACTTTGCATTGTTTTAGGGTTTATCTCTTTTAAGCTTATTCCACCTTTTGTAATCATAGCCATTTTAAAACCATCACTTCCTATAAGTGTTAGTGGTGTCCATGCAAGTATTTTTAGTAATTTTTCCCTTTTAGCACCATCTATTTTTGAAAATGTTATATCGGTTTTTATATCTACTAATTTACATATCTCTAAAGCTAAAGAGGTTGGTATAAGCATAGATAGTGCATCTAAAATATCTGTTTTTTGTGTTTTTAGATAGTTTTGTAAATCATCTTCATTTTTTCCATTTGTCATATTTATAACTATGGGTACTTCGCCATACTTTGAGATAAGTGGGGTAACTTCTCGTGCAAAGTCCAAAACCACAGGACCACGAATACCTTTTTTTGTAAAGATTAAATCTCCACTAGCTTGAAGTTTTTTGTGTTTTTTCATATCTACTTTTATTTTGACTTTAGCTATAGTATCTGCACGACAATTCTCAACCCATCTCTCTTTTGTATGAAGTGGTAACATAGCTGGATATAACTCAGTTACTTTATGTCCAACTTCTTCTGATAGTTTATATCCATCTCCCTCAGCTCCTAAAGTGGAAAATCC
>JAMOQV010000223.1 GCA_027068615.1 Helicobacteraceae bacterium
TTTTAAGCTATAAAACATCATAAATAAGATAAAATTAACTAATCAGTTAGTTAATTAGAGAGATTTATGGCAAAGCAAAAAAGAAATGCACAAGAAACAAAGTTAAAAATTCTTACAAATGCTAAGTTGCTTTTTTCAAAACAGGGTTATGATGCGACAACTGTTGATGATATAGCAAATGCAAGTGATGTAAATAAGGCTTTGATTTATTATTATTTTAAAAATAAATCTGGGCTTTATAGTGAAGTTATGAGTGGGCTTTTTGATGCTATCTATGAAGAGGTTGTAAACTCTTCTAAAAAATGTAACTCAGTTGTAGATGAGTTAGAAGTTTTTATATACTCTTATGCTAGTTATGCTTATAAGCATCCTTACTTTCCAGCTCTTTTGTTAAGGGAGTTAAGCGATAGTGGGGCTCATCTTCCAGAGATGATGTTTGTTAGTATGAGAAGGCTTTTTTCACTTTTGAGTGATATACTAAAAAGGGCTGAAGAGCAAAAAGTTTTTAAACACTCTATCGCAATGGTGGTGCATTTTATGATAATAGGAGGTTTAAATCTTATGGTAACAACAAAACCATTAAGAGTAAAAGCTATGAAAATGGATAAAGATATAGATACTTGTGCTGATTGTTTAGTTGATGATGTAGCAGAGTTTATCTTTGAGACTATGAAAAATTCTTTGGAGGTTAGATAGATGAAAAGAGTAGTTTTAGCATTGGCTTTGCCGTTGCTTTTAGAAGCACAAGGTATTTCTGAGCTTTTTGATGCTTTGCAAAAACAACCCATTAGTAAGATAGATGCTATGAACTCAAAAATGGCAAAAATATCTCAAAAAAAAGTAACATCTAGTTACTACCCAAAACTAAATATGTTTGCTAGTTATACACATTATAATTCCCCAACAAATTTAAGACCCCTAAGTCCTATAGAAGCGGCTAAGTTAACATCTAAAAATGAGCCTTTACCTTTTTCAACCACTATACAAAAAGTTGGTTTAAAACTCTCTATGCCTATTTTTATGAAAGAGTTAAGCAGTTTAAGTCAAAAGGCAAAGTTTTTAGCTAAGAGTGCAAAAACAAAGAAAAAGATAAACTTTTATGAAAATGAAGCTATCATCTTAGGTGCAAATGCATCTTTGCAGTACCTAGATAATCTTTTAGTAGCTATGCACTCAACACAAAACTCTTTACAAAAAACAAAACACGATATAACTATATCTGTAAACAGTGGTAGGATGCCAGGTATCGAGCTAGATAAGATAGATGAAAAACTAAATCAACTAGATACCTCTATAAACAATGTAAAGATAAAAAGATTAAACCTTATATCTAAGATAGCAGAACTAACAAACATAACGATAAAACACTCTTTAGCTATGAGTTTAACACAAGAGATAAACTCTGATGAGATTATACTTTTAAAACCACTAAGAGATTCCATAGATGCATCTCTTAGTGATTTACAAGCTACAAAAGATGCAAGATACTATCCTAAAGTTTTTTTAAACGGGATGTATAGTAAAAACTATGCACAAGATAATGTTAAAGATGAGAGAGATTTGGATGTGGGTTATGGTTATTATGAAGTGGTATTATCGATGCCTTTATATGACAGAGGAAAAAGTATAGATATAGAGTTAAAAAAGATAGCTTTGATGAAATCAAAAATGAAGCTAGAAAAAACAAAACAAGAGTTACAAGCTCAGATAAAATCTCTAAAAGATGGGATAGTTTTACTTAAAAAGTCAAAAAAACTCAATGATGAAAATATCCAAAACCAAAAAAATCTTCTAAAATATGCAAAGATGTCGTTTGATGAGGGTAGAATGACCCAAGAGGATTACTTAAGATATGAAGATGCACTTTTAAATGCAAAGTCAGCTTACTTTGAGGTAGTATCTCAAATATGGCAAAACATAGGAAAATTAGCCGTGATTTACGGTGTAGATTTGAAGGAGATAGTAAGATGAAAAAGATATTAGTATTTGTTGGTGTACTTGCTGTTATAGCACTCTCTGTTATAGCTGGTAAAAAAGCAGTAAACAATAAAATCGCTCAAGATAAAAAGGTGTCAAAAGCAGTTGAGTATGCACTATATGTAAAAGCGATAACACCCATAAAAAAGCAAAATACTTTAACATTACCATACCTAGCAACAACAAAAAGTGATGATGATGTAAAGATAAGCTCAAGAGTAAGTGCAAGGATAAAGTATATAACAAAAAGTGGTAAAGTTGTAAAAAAAGGCGATACCATAGTTAAGATAGATGACAAAGATTTAAAAACAAAACTTAAGTCTTTAAACCTAAACACACTTTCACTACTTTCAGCATTAAAGTCAAAAAAAGTAGCATTGCAAAACCTTATGGCTACACATGAGAGAACTAAAAAACTACTAAGTGTAAAAGGTGCTTCAAAAGAGCAGTATGACAAAGAAGAAACATCTATAGAAGCGATGAAGTCAGCAGTAGATAGTCTAAACTTTAAGATAAGTGATATAAAAGCAAACATAGAATCTGTTAAAAATATGCTTTCATATACAACTATAAAAGCCCCAGTAAGTGGTGTAGTTACAAAACTAGCAAATGTTGGAGATGTTACAATGATGGGTAAACCTTTACTATCTATCTCTTCATCATCAAACAGTTACTTAGTTGTTAGACTTCCAAGCGATATAAAAGCAAACTCTATTATATTTGAAAAGAAAAAGTATGAGCTTATACCACTAAACAGCACATACAATGGACTTTTAGAATACTTAGCAAACATAGATAAAAGCCTAGCAACAAACCAGTTAGTAAACATAGATGTAGTTGTTTATGATGGTCTCTCTTTTATGCTACCCCACGATGCCATACTAAACAAAGATGGAAAAAGTTTTGTGCTTATAGTTGATGGCAACCATGCAAAAGTAAAAGAGGTAAATATCATATCAAACGGTGAGCAAGGTGTTGTAGTAGATAACATAACAGAAGATGAAGCTATCATTGTAGCAAAACCAGATATTTTACTAAAACTTGTAACTGGCATCGCTATAAAAGTTATAAAACAATAGTTTTTAGATTATAATAATTCAAAAACGATTAAAAGGAAAAGAGTTGTTTATAAACAGAGAAAAAGAGCTTCAAATACTTGAAAATGAGTATAAAAGTACCTCTTTTAGTTTTAGTGTTTTATATGGAAGAAGAAGGGTTGGTAAAAC
>JAMOQV010000224.1 GCA_027068615.1 Helicobacteraceae bacterium
TTTTTTATAATTGTATTTGCATTAGTATCTAAATCTATACATGAAAATATCAAAAAATTAAAGGATTTATAATGAGCATAGCAACTATAGCTATTATTATCGTTTCAATTGGCTTTATAGTATCAATGGCTTATTCAACTAGGCAATTGTTAAATATTTAAAAAAGGGTGTCAGTCGCCACCTTAAAACAAAGAGGCAAAAATAGATGAAGTAAAAGAATGGTTAAATTTTTTAAATAGGTTATTTACTATTGGATTGGTAACATTACTTGGTATCGTTGGTTGGTTGTTTTTACATTATATTTCAGCAAGTAGAGTTTTAGTATTTGCTTCTTTAATTGGTGTAATTATTTTGGTAATTATTTTATTATTACTTTCAAAGAAAATTATTTCTAATATCAAAATGTTAAAGGATTTGAAATGATTGAATATATTGTTGCTATGAGTTTTTTATTGGTTATTGGTACTTTTACTTATGTATCAGTTCAAGCATTGAAAATTTCGCTGTAAATCGTAAGAGAAAGGGAAAGGGGTATCAGTCATTCTTTTATGCATTTTCTTGCTTCTACCTTAAATTATTTTATCTTATAGAATTAAACACTATGTTGATCAGCTACCCTTTTTACTTTTTTATTGTATAATCTATTTATGAATTTACAAAATAGTATAGATATTATCGGTAAAAAAGCAGATATTGCAAACAAAAAGCTAATAGCTTTTTTAGCTATTGCTGGTGGTACTTGGTTATATGGTATTACTCCAGATAAAAGTTCATTATTAACTTTATTGTCTTCTATCGCTTTTTTTATTGCAGTGATTGGTGTATCAACAAATATAATAAAGCTAAGTGAATTACAACATAAATTAAAAGGATTAAATGATGGATAATTTAAATTTTTTATTTCCATTAGCATTATTAATAGCACCGATTATAGCTTATATAGCTCATAAAAAACATTGGAAAATAGCTGAAGTTATGTAGAAAGGGGTGTCAGTCGCTCTTTTATGTATTTTCTTACTTCTACCTTAATTTCCTTTTCCCATAGAATCTAACATTATGTTAACCAACTGTTATTTTTACTTTTTTGTTGTATAATTGCTTTATGGCAAAAATAGATGAAACAAAAGAGTTTATAGGTTTTTTAAAAGTTATATTTGTAACATTAATTGCAATTGATACTTCATTGATAGCATATATTTTAAAAAATATAAAAAAATTAAAGGATTTATAATGAATTTAGGATTATTAGCTGTATTAATTGGTTTAAGTGCATTATTTTTTATGACATATAAAGTATATAAATTTCAACTTTAAGAAAGGGGTGTCAGTCGCATTAAAACGAAACTTTTCTTACTTCTACCTTAAATTATTCTATCTCATAGAATTAAATGCTATGTTAATCAACTACTATTTATATTCTCTTACTTATACCTTGATATTGAAGAATTATGTGTAAGATTTAAACATAAATATCTTTTATATTATTGTTTTAATAGTAAATAACTTAAATTTAATCTTAAAAATTATATAATGGCTTAAGTTTGTCTAAATAGACTAAATCTCTTTAATAGTAGATTAAATAGTTATTGATTTAGATATAAATTTATAAATTTAGGAGTGAAAATGGTTGAACATCATGATTTATTAAGATCATTCAAAGATAACTGTGGTTTTGGTTTAGTTGCCAACATCAAAAATAAAGCATCTCATAAGGTTTTAAATGATGCAGTTACAGCGTTAGAGAGAATGATGCACCGTGGTGCAGTAGCAGCAGATGGAAAAACTGGTGATGGTAGTGGACTTTTACTTTCTATGCCAACAGAATTTTTAACTGAAGAAGCAAGTAAAAGTGGTGTAGAATTACCAAAACAATTTGCAGTAGCTTCTATATTTACAAAAGATAGAAAAAATCTTGATATTTTAGAAGAGTTTTGTAATAACAATGACTTAAAAGTTATACTTCGTCGTGATGTACCTATAAACATAAATGCATTAGGTGAACAAGCTATATCAACTCTACCAAATATTGTTCAAATGTTTATAACTCCAAACTCTATAATGGCTACAAATAGATTTGATGCACTTTTATATCTAAGTCGTAAAGAGTGTGAGCATAAACTTATAGATGATGAAGATTTTTATATAGCATCTATGAGTTCTAAAGTTCTTTCATATAAAGGGCTTATAATGCCTACTCATATAAAAGAGTTTTATAAAGATTTAGCAGATGAAAAATTTAAAATATCATTTTCACTTTTTCACCAAAGATTTTCAACAAACACATTACCAGCTTGGAAACTAGCACAACCTTTCCGTGCAGTTGCACACAATGGTGAGATAAACTCAGTAGAGGGTAACCGTTTTAATGTTGAGATAAAATCAGAAAGCATTAAAAGTGAAGTGTTTACTGATGAAGAGATAAAAAGAATTTTACCTATCTTACAACTTGGTGCTTCTGATAGTGCTTCTGCTGATAACTTTTTAGAGTTTTTACTTGTAAATGGTATGGATTTTTTCAAGGCTGTAAGAGCAGTTATCCCATCAGCTTGGCAAAATGCTCCTTATATGGATCCAGAACTTCGTGCATTTTATGAGTATCATTCAACTGTATTTGAAGCATGGGATGGTCCAGCTGCATTTAGTGTAACTGATGGTCGCTATATAGGATGTGCTTTAGATAGAAATGGTCTTCGCCCATCAAAATACATAGTAACAAAAGATGATAATCTTCTTATAGCATCTGAATATGGTGTTGTGGATATAGATGAAGATAATATCAAAGAAAGAGGTCGTTTACAATCTGGTGAGATGATAGGACTAGACCTTAAGTATGGAAAATTACTTAAAAATGATGATATAAATGATTATCTAAAAGGTTCAAACCCTTATATGAAGTGGTTAAATGAGCATATGATTTATCTACAAGAACATGTAGAGGGGCTATATGGTTCTGAGTGTGAATTTGATAAAGATGAACTAGTAGATAGACAAAGATATTTCAATATAACTCAAGAGGTTATAGAGCAAGTTATCCAACCTATGATGAACGATGCTAAAGAAGCTGTTGGAAGTATGGGTGATGATACACCTCTTGCTGCTTTTTCAAATAAACAAAGAAATTTTACTGATTATTTTAAACAAAAATTTGCTCAAGTTACAAATCCACCGATTGACCCAATTCGTGAAAGAGTAGTTATGAGTTTAAATACAGGTTTTGGTGAGGTTCATAATATACTAGATGAAGTACCAGCTCATGCTCATAGACTAAAAGCAGTATCTCCGATAGTTACACAAGAAAAATTAAATGTTTTAAAATCTTTTGGAGATAAAAAATCGCCTCGTTATCAAGAATTTTATCATAATGAAACATTTTCAACAGCATATAATGGTGATTTAAAAGAAGCCTTAGATGTACTTGTTGAAAAAGTTATAAATGCAGTTAAAAACAACGGTATCAGAATTGTTATACTCGATGATAAAGAGTTTTCCAAGGATAAGCTAGTTATACCTATGGCTATGGCTATTGGTCGTTTAAATATAGCTTTATTAAAAGCAAAAGTTCGTCATTTAGTATCTATGATAGCTGTAACTGGTGAAGTTATGGATTCTCATAGTGCTGCTGTTCTTATAGGTTATGGTGCTTCTGCTATATATCCAAATCTACTTTTTTCAACAGCTATTGCACAACTTGAAAGATCAAATACAAACAAGGTGGATACAAATGAAGCTCTAAAAGCTATCCACAGTGCATTAAATGCTGGTCTTTTAAAAATTATGTCTAAGATGGGTATTGCAACTATAGCTTCATATAGAAATACTGGTCTTTTTGATGTTATGGGTCTTAGTAAAGAGATAGTTGAAGATTGTTTTGAGACTTCACACTGTGCTATTGCTGGTCTTGGATATAAAGATATTCAAGAAAGACTTGAAAAGTATCATAAAGAAGCATTTAAAAAAGATGGATTTAATAAAATATTCCCTCTAAATATTGGTGGATATTATAAGTTTTATTCTGGTCAAGAACATCATGATTTCGGTCCTGCTGTTATTCATGCTATCCATACTTGTGTTGAGAGTGGTAAAAAAGAGGATTTTGAAAGATTAA
Source organism: Helicobacteraceae bacterium (assembly GCA_027068615.1). Lineage (GTDB taxonomy): Bacteria > Campylobacterota > Campylobacteria > Campylobacterales > Sulfurimonadaceae > Sulfurimonas. The sequence goes on from JAMOQV010000224.1 coordinate 4,106, forward strand.
AAGACTTAGTTAATAAAAGAGGTCTTAAATTTATAAGAGATTTCTTTGATTTAAAATCAGATAGAAAACCAATTAGCATCGATGAAGTTGAACCTAAAGAGGAGATTTTCAAAAGATTTGCATCTGCTGCTATGAGTCTTGGTTCAATCTCTCCTGAAGCTCATGAGACTATCGCTATTGCAATGAACAGAATTGGTGGACAGTCAAACTCTGGAGAGGGTGGAGAAGATAAAGAGAGATTTGGTACTGAGAGAGTTTCAAAAATCAAACAAGTTGCATCTGGTAGATTTGGTGTAACACCAGCTTATCTTAGAAGTGCAGAGGAGATACAGATAAAAGTAGCTCAAGGTGCAAAACCAGGTGAGGGTGGACAACTTCCAGGTCATAAAGTAACTCCACTTATTGGTAAGCTTCGCCATACTATTCCAGGTGTTACACTTATATCTCCACCACCACACCACGATATATATTCTATCGAGGATTTAGCTCAACTTATCTTTGATATGAAACAAGTTAATCCTAAAGCTAGAGTAGCTGTAAAACTTGTTTCAACTGTTGGTGTTGGTACTATCGCTGCTGGTGTTGCTAAAGCTTATGCAGATAAGATTATCATCTCTGGTGGTGATGGTGGTACAGGTGCTGCTCCACTTACATCTATCAAATTTGCTGGTAACCCGTGGGAATTAGGACTTAGTGAAGCTCATAATGCTTTAAAAGTAAATAACCTTAGAGGGCTTGTAGAGGTTCAAGCTGATGGTGGTTTAAAAACAGGTCTTGATGTTGTAAAAGCTGCACTTTTAGGTGCTGAGTCTTTTGCATTTGGTACAGGTGTTTTAACTATCGTTGGTTGTAAAATGCTTAGAATATGTCATGTAAATAAATGTTCAGTGGGTATTGCAACTCAAAATGAAAAACTTCGTGAAGAGTTCTTTAAAGGTCATGTTGATCAAGTTATAAACTACTTTACACTTCTTGCTGAAGATGTTCGTTCTATCATGGCTGAACTTGGATTTAGAACTATGGAAGAGATGATAGGTAAAAGTGAAATTTTAAGTGTTAAAGATGATGCTTTCGCACAAAAATTTGACTTCTCTTCAATCTTACATAAAGAAGATGGTATAGATACTCATCAACAAAAATTCAATCCTCCATTTGATAATAATCAGTTTGAGATAGATGTACTAAAAGAGGCTATGAGTGCTATTCAGCATCCTGAACACCCTATAAGAATTACAAGAGATATTTGTAACTTAAATAGAAGTTTTGGTGCAAGAGTAAGTGGTGAGATAGCTCAATATTATGGAGATGAAGGTTTAAAACCAGATACTATTAAAATTAATCTTAAAGGTATTGCAGGTCAAGCTCTTGGTGCATTCTTAATCAATGGTGTATCTATATATCTTGATGGTGTAGCAAATGACTACCTTGGAAAAGGTATGCATGGTGGTAAAATCATCATCACTTCTAAAAATGAGGGTGAAGAGTACTCAGCTGGTGGTAACACTTGTCTTTATGGTGCTACTGGTGGTAAACTTTATGTTTCTGGTTCAGTTGGTGAGAGATTTGCTGTTAGAAACTCTGGTGCTTTAGCTATCGTTGAGGGTACTGGGGATAATGCTTGTGAGTATATGACAGGTGGTATAGTAGTAATTCTTGGTAAAACAGGTATCAACTTTGGTGCTGGTATGACAGGAGGAATTAGTTTCGTATATGATGAGCATCACTCTTTTGTAGAAAATGTAAATCGTGAGTTAATCGATGCAGATAGAATAGATACCGATCAAGGTGATGAAGCTAGACATTATCTAAAAAGACTACTTAAAGATTATCTAGTTGAAACTGGTAGTAAAAAAGCAAAAGAATTACTTGATAACTTTAGAGTAGAGGTAAGAAACTTCTGGTTAGTTAAACCAAAAAATTTAACAAAATTACCATTAAATGTAGAAAAAGGAGACTAATCATGAGAGAATTTTTAACAACTGAGAGATTAGAACCAACAAAAAGATTAGTAGTTGAGAGAACCAAAGATTTTGGTGAGATTTATGAAGTATTTGGTAGAGACGATGCTGCTAATCAAGCTGATAGATGTATCCAATGTGGAGACCCATTTTGTTTAAATAAATGTCCACTTCACAACTACATACCTCAATGGTTAAAGTCTGTAAGTGAAAAAGATTTAGAATTTGCATTTAAACTTTCAAATGAGCCATCGCCTTTTCCAGAGGTTATGGGTCGTGTTTGTCCACACGATAAACTTTGTGAAGGTGATTGTACTTTAAATGATGGTCACGGTGCTATCACTATTGGTTCAGTTGAAACTCATATAACAGAAGAGGGTTTTAAAGCTGGTTTAACTCCTGAATTTGGTGGTATAACAACAGATAAAAAAGTGGCTATCATAGGTAGTGGACCAGCAGGACTTAGTTGTGCTACTTATCTTCTTCGTTCTGGAATTGCAGTGACTATGTATGAAAGAAGTGATAAAGCTGGTGGACTTTTAACTTATGGTATCCCTAACTTTAAACTTGATAAAAAGATAGTAGAACGTCGTGTTAAGTTTTTAGTTGATGCTGGAATGGAGTTGGTTCTTAATTGTGAAGTTGGAAAAGATATAACTTTTGAAGATATTGAAAAATCTCATGATGCTATATTTATAGGTGTTGGTGCGACAAAAGCAAAAAGAGCTTCTATAGTTGGTGAAAATGCTTCAAATGTATATGATGCTATGGATTATTTGACTGCTATTCAGAAAAAAAGATTTAAAATTGATTATGATAAAAAGTTTGATTTTAAAGATTTAAATGTTGTAGTTATAGGTGGTGGTGATACCGCTATGGATTGTCTTAGAACTGCAAAAAGAGAGGGTGCAAAAAATGTAACTTGTCTTTACAGAAGAGATGAAAAAAATATGCCAGGTTCTAAAAAAGAGTATAAAAATGCAATGGAAGAGGGTGTTGACTTTGTATTTTTATCTGCTCCTAAAAAAATTATATTAGATGACGATGGCAAAGCTATCGCAGTAGAGTATGTAAATACTAAACTTGGTGCAAAAGATGAGAGTGGTCGTCAAAGAATGGAAGAGATAAAAGGTAGTGAAACTCGCATCAATGCTGATGTTATCATTATGTCTTTGGGTTTTGATCCTGCTGTTCCATCTTTCTTAGCTGAAAATGGTATCGAGACAAACTCTTGGGGCGGTATAGTTATAGATGAAGAAACTCATGAAACAACTACATCTGGCATCTATGCTGGTGGTGATTGTTTTAGAGGAGCTGATTTAGTTGTAACTGCTGCTTATGATGGTCGTGAAGCTGCTAGAAGTATAGCTAAAGTACTTTTAAAATAAGTTTTTACACATCTTTATAATAAGTGCAAATTTATGCACTTATTATAATATACAATATAAGTAAAATTTGATATAATTAACTCGACTTCTTATATGGTTTATTTTTATAAATTTGCTATATAAGAAGTCAATTTTAGTATAACAGTATAAAATAACAAGGATTTTTTATGAATTTATTAAACATTTTTTCTCGAATATCAACAAGTAAATCAGTTAAAAATGAAGTCTCATCACATTGGGTAAAGTGTAAGTCTTGTCAAGCATTGATGTATTATAAAGAGGTTGAAAATCAAAATTATGTATGTCCAAAATGTGGATTTCATATACGAATAGGTGTAGATGATAGAATCAATCTTTTAGCTGATGAAGGAACATTTGTGGAGTATGATGCAAACCTTAAGCCAGTTGATCCATTGAAATTTTCAGATAAAAAATCTTATATCAAAAGGGTTGAAGCTGGTGTAGCTAAAACAGGAAGACACTCTTCTGTTGTAAGTGGTGAGATAACAATGAATGAAGTATCTGCTCAAATAGTTATATTTGATTTTGCATTTATGGGTGGTTCATTGGGTTCTGTTGAAGGTGAAAAAATAGTTCGTGCTGTTAATCGTGCTATTGAGAATAAACAGGGTCTAATTATCATAAGTGCTAGTGGTGGAGCTAGAATGCAAGAGAGTACATACTCTTTACTTCAGATGAGTAAAACTTCAGCTGCACTTGCTAAACTATCTAATGCAGGTTTACCTTATATATCAGTTTTAACTGATCCTACTATGGGTGGTGTTTCTGCTTCATTTGCAACTTTAGGTGATATTATTATAGCAGAACCTGGTGCATTGGTTGGATTTGCTGGTCAAAGAGTTATAGAACAGACTATTGGTTCTACACTTCCAGATGGTTTTCAAAGAGCAGAATTCTTACTTGAAAAGGGTTCTATTGATATGATTGTAAATAGAAATGAGCTAAAGAAAACTCTTTCAGATTTACTGAAACTTCTTCAAAAAGAATCTTAGTGCGATTGTATGCATTGTGTGATCAGAACCTTTTAGATTCTAAGGGTATTACTCTTATGGATTTTGTTAAGATTGCTAAAGAAAATAATGCTGAAATTATTCAGTATAGAAATAAAGAAGCTGATGATAATTTTATAAAAAAACAACTTATTGATATAAGAAAAGATTTTGATGGTATATTGATAGTTAATGATTCATATAGGCTTGTAGAGTTTTGTGATGGTGTTCATTTAGGTCAAGAAGATTTAAAAAAGATAGATGATGATATCTATAAGTCTGTAAATTTCATAAGAGAATATATTTCAAATGATAAGCTTTTAGGTATATCAACACACAATAAATTTGAAGTGCTTCAAGCCAATGAACTAGATGTTAACTATATAGGTTTAGGAGCATATCGCAATACTTCTACAAAAAATGATATTAGTCATATCTTAGGAGATGAAGTTGATACATTAGCATCTATTTCTAAACACCCTGTTGGTGCTATTGGTGGTGTTAAGATGGATGATAAATTTGAATATGTTACATACCATGTTATTGGTAGTGGATTATTAAAATGAAAATAGATATAGTTTCTATTGCTAAAAAAGAGCGTTCTATTTATGATCCACTTTATAAAGATTTACAAAAAATGATATCTCGTTTTGCAAAAGTAGAGGATATTGAAATTTTTCCAAAAGATGTAGCAAAATCACACACTATTTCATCAGAAGCTTCACAAAAGGCATATACTAGGGCTTTAACACCTTACTTAGATAAATCTTTTAACATAACTTTACATCCAAAAGGTAAAAAAATGGACAGTTATGAATTTAGTAAGCTTTTAAATGATAAAATAGCAGTTAAATTTTTCATTGGTGGAGCTTATGGCTTTGAAGATGAATTTTTAAAACAAAGTGATGTTGTTGTAAGTTTAAGTGATTTGACTATGAGTCATAAAATTGCTAAGTCAGTATTGATGGAGCAGATATATAGAGGTTTCTCTATTTTAAGCAATCATCCATATCATAAATAATTAAGGAAAGTGTAAGTGCAACAAAGTGAATTAAATTACTTTAAAGATATGTTGGAAGAGAGAAAGCTACAAATCATTAAAAATATTTCTGGTGTTAATGAAGAATTATCTCAGCTTGAAAAAGAAGAGCTAAATGACGAATGTGATTATGCAACAAATAGTAATTACTCATCTATTGAGAGTGCTATCGTTTCACAACAACAAAAAGAGTTAGAAGAGATAGATTCTTCTTTAGAAAAGATAAGTAATCATGAATATGGTATATGTGAGATGTGTGAAGATCTTATAGGTTTTCAAAGACTCAAAGTTAAACCACATGCTAGATACTGTATTGATTGTAGAGAGATAGCAGAAAAATCGAAAGAAAAATAAAAGGATTGAAAATGCACATTAAAAAATATATAGTAGCATCATCTATTTTGATGGTGTTGGTTGGTTGGTATATATATGCATATATAACACACGATACAATGAGTTTGGAATTATTTGGTATACATTTACCACCTTTAACAATAGCTGTATGGATTGTTGTTCCTATGTTTATACTTTTTATAGCAAGTCTTTTGCATATGACTTTTTATTCATTTTTAGGTAATATGAGACTTCGTAAGTATGATAAAGATTTTGATAGAGTTATAGATGCTATAGTGGATGCTTATCTTGGTAAAGAGGATAGAAAACATGAGTTTAAAACATCAAGATATAAACTTATCGGTTCTCTTATAGATAATGCAACAATATTTCCACATCAAGATATTTCTGATGAGATAGATAATGATAAAGTTAAAGATGTTATAGATACTATAAATAAAATTAAAAATGGTGAAGTAGTGGATCTTAAAAAGTATTCATTATCAAATCATAATCCTTTAATAGTTCAAAATTTAAAAAATAGTTATAAAAATGGTATTATAACTGCTGAGGAAATTTTAAGTAACTCTGAAAATTATGATGAAGATTTATGTAAATTTGTTTATCTAGATATAGCTAAAAATTCATCATTAAAATTGATACAACAATATAGCGACTTCTTAACTAAAGAGGCATTATTTGAGATAATGAACAGAATAAATGCTTCCGAAAACACTTTAGAGATGGAAAATGACGATATTATAGCTCTTTTTGATAAGTTAGAATTAAATAAAGATGACTATATGAAGATATCTAAAATACTTGCAAAATCTATGTCTCCTGATCAAAGAATAAAACTATTTGAAGTTTTAAGTGAATCTAATGAGATTGTTTTAGATGTTTATTTATATACTCTTTATGATTTAGGTATGGTTGAACTTGCTGATGAGATACTTAGAAATTCTCAAGAACATGAGTTCTTAAATTTTAAAGCATATAGAGCTTTAAAAGATGATAATCAGAATTTTAGTATAGACCTTTTTATCTCGTGATAAAAAATCTTTCTTTTTCTGAACCTATCTATGTTTTAGCCCCCCTAGCGGGGTTTACTGACTTGCCTTTTAGAAGTGTTGTTAAAAAGTTTGGAGCTGATCTAACTGTAAGTGAGATGCTTAGTTCAAATGCTTTAGCTCATGGTTCTACAAAGACACTTCATATGCTTGAAAAATCTCCTATAGAAGACCCTTATTCTGTCCAAATTGCTGCTTCTGAAGTTGATATGGCAAAAAGAGCTGTAGAAGTTTTAAATGAACAAAATGCAATAGATATAATCGACTTAAACTGTGGATGTCCTGTTCCAAAAGTGGTAGGACATGGAAGTGGTAGTTCATTATTATTAGATTTACCTTTGATGGGTGATATTATAAAAACTATCAAAGATACTTCAAATAAAAGCTTAACAAGTGTTAAAATAAGACTTGGATTTAATGAAAAAAATCATATAGATATAGCAAAAGTTGTCGAAGATAATGGAGCTGATTTTTTAGCTGTTCATGGTCGAACTCGTGCAGGAAAGTTTAAGTCAGAAGTTGATTATGATGCTATAAAAGAGATAAAAGAGAGTGTTTCTATACCTGTTATAGCAAATGGAGATATAGACTCCTATGAAAAAGCTCAATGGGTTTTAGAACATACTAGATGTGATGGTGTTATGATTGGTCGTGGTGCAGTTGGTAACCCTTGGATATTTCATCAGTTAAAAAACTCTACAAAAGATATATCTAACGATATAAAACATGCTATAATTATGGAACATTTTGATAAAATGATAGAATTTTATGGAAGTCATGGTGTACCTATGTTTAGAAAACATACTCATACCTACTCAAAAGGTTATAGAGGTGCTTCTAAACTTAGAGATGAAGTAAATCATATTGCTGATGTAAAAGAATATAGAGAGGTTTTAGATAACTTTTTTAAAAATGCTGAGTTAGCTTAAAAAGGTATAAAGATATGTTAGATATTAGTAATTCAATCAAAGTATTAGACGGCAATAACATGTCTGATAATTTATATCATTATGATTATAACACTAAGCATCTTTTATCGCTTATAAAAAGTGGTATAGATAAAGATGATCCAGCATATCTTAGTTCTTATAGATCTTTTGAAGGTGAAGTTTTTGAGAACTTTATATATGAAAAGCTTTTAAGATATGCTTTAGAGTGTGATGATATAGAAAAGTTTGTTTTAAAAGGGTTTCATCAAAATAAAGAAAAAGCTTATGCCAACACTTTATCTATAAGTGAAAAACAACAAATAGTTTATAGAACAAAAAGTAGAGAGATAAGTGAATTTGATGCTATGTTCATAACTAAAGATAAAGAACTATATTTTGTTGAGATGACTTTAGTAAAATCTGTTTTAAAGTTAAGAAAACGATTAAGAAAGAAAAAAGCACTTCTTGAATTGATATTTCCAGATTATACTATAAAAGCTCTTATCATTTTAAATGAGGGTGCAACTGGAACAAGGCAGTTTCCATCTTATTGTAAAGTATGGTTTACAAAAGAGTTTTCTGCTAAAAAAGTTTTAGATTATATCATAGATAAAAATCCAAAGAAATTAAGGCAAAAAGAGTTATTAAGCTCTCCTAAGCTTGTTGAAGCACACTCTTTAAAACTTTATCCTTTTAGATACTATAATACTATGAGTTGGATAACAAAGGCACTACGTTCTCATAAGAAATTTATCATAGATATGACTTTTTTAATGAAGCAAAGGATACAAATATATCATGATTTATATAATAAATTTTATATAGGTTATTTAGTTATAGAAGATGCTAAAAAATTGTTAAACTTAGATGATGAATACAAACCTGAGCAAAGAGTTGTTGTAGCTATTGAAAAAAAACATTCCGATGAAATTGTATTGACTTACTATATACAGTTAGCAAGAAAGAAATTGTATTTATATAGTTTTAATGATGAAAATAAAGTTATAAAAGAGAAAAAAGACCCATATGGTATAACAGTTACTGAAGTATTTCATATCAACAAAATGATGGACGATTCATATAAACTTAATTTAAGTCATATAAATACAATTAAAAAGCTTCTAAAGAGTTATACCTCATAAGAGATATAAGAAGCTTTATTTGTATAAGATTCTAATTTTTTGTTATTATCTTCATTATTTGTATCTTCACCATTTAAGAAATTTTCTAGTTCTTGATGTCTATTTTGTAATATACTTTCAAAATCACTTTGTGTTGTTGGTTTATTATCTGTAAATTTATCTAGTAGTATATTATTTCTACCCATAAGAACAAGATAACTTTGCTCTCCAAAATCAAGCATTACAACACTGTTATCTTCATTTAAACGCTTTTGAAATCTAATTTTTACATTTTCATCATCTGATTTATTGTTTTCAGTTGTCTTTTTTATAGGTGTATTATTTGTTTGATCAGGTTGTTGCTGATTTGGCTTAAATAACCAAGGTGAATTTGATTTATTTGCATTTGGTATTTTTTTTCTTATAAAAAATAAAACTATAATCCCTAACAATAACAGTCCAACAACTATGTAATAACTAGTAGATATTTCAGTTGTTTTTTTTGTAGGTAGGGCAGATAGAGGCTTAGTTGATGTTTGAATTGTATTATCTTGTCTTTTATATGTTACATTATTTGAAAATCTTAATCTAAGTCCATATCCATCAGATGTTTTTGAAGCTTTTAATGTAACAAAATCTGGAACATACGCAACTATTTGAGTATAGTTTAGCATAGGTGTTATGCTTAATGATGTAATATACTTTGAAGATAATTTTTTTAATTTTGATGATTCTATCGATGCATCTTCTAGTTTTATAACTATTGTTTTATTGATTTTGCTCTCTTTTATTGTACCTTCGTAAGGGGTGTCAAAAGTTATCATAACATCAACCCTGTCAGTTCTATCGTATATATTGTAACTTAATATTTTTGATGCATATAAACTAAACGGTAGTAAAAAAAGTAATAAAAGTTTAATCATAATCTCTCTTTTGATAAGTGGTATAGTACAGCACCAGAGTCTAGTACTTCATTTATACGGATAGCAAGATTTTTTTCATAGACCATAACTTCACCTTTACCTAAAATACGACCATTTACATAGGTCTCAACACTTTCTCCTGCAGGTTTTTTTAAGTCTATTATCGAGCCTTTTTCAAGTTTTAAAATCTCTGCAACACTTAATTCTGTTTCACCTAGTAAAGATAGAAATTCAACTTCCATATCTAAAAGTCCAGAATAATCCATCCATGCCAATTCAGCTTCAGCATCAAATTCTATCTCTTCGCTATGGTATTTATACCTATTTCGGCTCAATTTAATTCCTTGATAGCTATTTGAAGTTCGCTATCTTCTATCTTGATACTTTTTATATCATCGTAATCATAGTCTAAAAAATCAATTTTTAAAAATTTAGGAGTTCCTATTGTGAACTGATTATCATCTTCAGCTATAACTTTTGCACTTCCAACTATTAGGTTTGCAGTTTCAAGTAACATATCTATCAATGTTTCTTCATCACTAGAATCTTCTTCTAAAAAAACTTGTGCAACTTTTTGTATAAAACCATTTTCACCAGCTATATATACCCTATAAGTCTTAGAATCTTTAGCATCTATATCTATATAAGATATAAAAGTTTTTGAGTTGTTAATTTCATCATTTATTGTATAGGGAAGTCTTATTTGGTGAATGCAGAAATTTTCTGCAGCTTTAAGAATAATTTTTATCATAATTTAATTATAACCTTTCATATATTTAACTAAATTGTACTTAAAATTACATCAATTATAAATTAAATATAAATAGAATTTTGAGTAAAATGTTATATGGAATTGATTTTACTTGGTATCGGAGTTGGTACTTTATCTGGTTTTTTTGGCATTGGTGGTGGTACTATCCTTATACCTCTACTTTTACTTATTGGTTATGATATAAAAATAGCTATAGGTATATCTGTTGTTCAAATGGTTTTTAGTTCTGTATTTGGAAGCTATCTAAATAACAAAAAAGGTACATTAGATATATCTATGGTTCTTTTTATAGGTTTAGGTGGTTTTTTAGGAGCTTTATCTAGTGGTATCATAACTTCAAATTTTAGTGATAAAACTTTAGAAATTGTATTTTTACTTTTTGCTATATTTGCCCTTATTAGATTATTTTTTAAAACTAAAGAGCATCAAGATGAAAAAGTTGTAAATAAAATAGTTTTATTTGTTATTGGATTGGCTTTAGGTTGTATAAGTATGGCAATAGGTGTTGGTGGTAGTATAGTCTTAGTCCCCATACTTGTAGGATTTTTACATATTCCGTTAAAAAAAGCAACATCGGCTGGTTTATTTTTTGTGATATTTTCATCTATTTCAGGGTTTATATCACATTCATTAAAAGGTCATATCGATTTTCAAACAGGTATAATTATAGGTTTAGCATCTTTAGTTGGTGTTTATGTGGGGATACATTTAAAAGAGAAAGTAAATTCAGCTTTACAAAAAAAACTTTTAGTTGTATTTTATCTGTTAGTGGTAATATACCTTATGCAAAGAATTTTTTTATAACAAAAGGCAAAGAGTGAAAAAAGATAGTATAGTTATAACGGGTGCAAGAGAAAATAATCTAAAAAATATAAATTTAACCATACCAAAGAATAAGCTAGTGGTAATGACTGGTATAAGTGGTAGTGGTAAATCAACTTTAGCTTTTGATACACTCTATGCAGAGGGGCAAAGAAGATATATGGAATCTTTGTCATCTTATGCAAGACAGTTTCTTGATCGTGTAGGTAAACCTGATGTTGATAAGATAGAGGGTTTAACTCCTGCCATAGCGATAGACCAAAAAACAACTTCTAAAAATCCCCGTTCAACTGTTGGAACTATAACAGAGATATATGACTACTTTAGACTTCTTTATGCAAGAGTTGGCATTCAGCATTGTCATCAATGTGGTAAAAAAATCTCTCAAATGTCAGCATCAGACATTATAAATGAAGTAGCAAAACTACCAGAGGGCGCAAAGCTTGTTTTACTTGCTCCACTTGTAAGGGAGAAAAAAGGCTCGTATGCGGATTTGTTAGAATCTTTAGTACATAAAGGTTATGTAAGAGCTATGATAGATGGTGTGATGGTTAGACTAGATGAAGAGATAGAGTTAAGTAAAACTAAAAAACACACTATAAAAGTTGTAATTGACAGAGTTGTAGTAAAAGAGGAAAACAAAGAAAGAATTGCATCTGCAGTTGAAAAAGCACTAAAGCAGAGTTATGGCGAGTTAGAGATAGATATACTAAATGCTAAAGAGTTAGACTTAAAAGAGGAGCATATACACTACTCAGAGCATAATGCTTGTTTTGATTGTAAGATAAGTTTTGACCCACTAGAGCCTCTTAGTTTTTCGTTTAATTCCCCTAAAGGTGCTTGTAGTGAGTGTGATGGGCTAGGGCTTCGTTATGCACTTGATGTAGATAAGATTATAGATATAGATTTACCAATAGAAAAGGGTGCTGTTAAAATTGTATATGGTTTTAACAAAGGTTACTATTTTACATTTTTAAAAGGTTTTTGTGAAGCTAACGATATAGATATGACTGTGCCATACTCAGAGTTAGAGGAGTATCAGAAAAAAGCGATACTTCATGGTAAACCAGATGAAGTAACTTTTCTTTGGAAAAAACACGAAGTAAAAAGGGTTTTTCCAGGGATTATTCGCATCGCTTACGATATGCTAAAAGATGAAAAAGAGCTAAACGACTATATGAGTGAAAAAGTTTGTAATATCTGTAATTCTCATAGACTAAAAAGGGAGTCTTTAGCTGTAAAAGTTGGAGGTTTAGGCATCGCTGATTTGTTAGATATGCCTATAACTAAAACTTATGAGTGGTTTAAAAATGAGGAAAATTTTAGTTACTTTGATAATCAAGCACAACTTATATCTGAGCCTATTTTAAATGAGATAAGGGAGAGACTTTACTTTTTACACGATGTTGGTCTTGGTTATATCACACTTGGTAGAGATGCAAGAACTATAAGTGGTGGGGAAGCTCAAAGGATAAGGATAGCATCTCAGATAGGTTCAGGACTTACTGGTGTTTTATATGTTTTAGATGAGCCTAGCATCGGCTTACACGAAAGAGATACACTAAAACTTATAAGAACACTTAGAAGTTTGCAAGAAAAGGGCAATAGTGTTATAGTAGTAGAACACGACAAAGAGACCATAGAAAATGCTGATTTTATAGTAGATATAGGTGAGGGTGCTGGTAAGTTTGGTGGTGAAGTTGTCTTTAGTGTAGAAAAAAGATAGAGTATTTTTATAGACGGGAACAAGAAAAGTTTATAGAGATAAAAAATGTAACTATTAATAATATAAAAGATTTAAGTGTAAAAATCCCACTAAATAACTTTGTATGTATAACGGGTGTAAGTGGAAGTGGTAAAAGTTCACTGATGCTACAAACTCTTTTACCATCTGCAAGGGAGTTACTAAACCATGCAAGAAAAGTAAACAAAGTTCAAGGTGTAACGATAAATGGGCTTGAAAATGTAGATAAGGTTATATACCTAGACCAAAGCCCCATAGGTAGAACACCTAGAAGTAACCCAGCAACATATACAGGTGTGATGGATGAGATAAGAAACCTTTTTGCACAAACTAAAGAGAGCCAAATTAGAGGTTATACAGCTTCAAGATTTAGTTTTAATGTAAAAGGTGGTAGATGTGAGAAGTGTCAAGGTGAGGGCGAAAATAAGATAGAGATGCACTTCTTACCAGATATAATGGTTAAGTGTGATAGCTGTCAAGGTCAAAGATACAACAACCAAACATTAGAGGTTTTTTATAAAGGTAAAACGATAGCTGATGTTTTAGCTATGAGTGTAGAAGAAGCCTTTGATTTTTTCAAAGCTATACCAAAGATA
>JAMOQV010000225.1 GCA_027068615.1 Helicobacteraceae bacterium
TACTATAAAGAATTAGTCAATTTGAACGATATTGGAGATACAAAAAAATAAGGTTATAAGTTATGGCAAATTTTTATAAAAAAAATTTAGAAGCATTAATACAAATAAATCCAATGTTGGGTACTGAGTTATTTTCTATTTCAGAAAATAAAAGATTTGAAGTTTTTCAAGGTAAAGATAATTTAGATATAAATATACTTGATACAAAAAATAGTGAATTTATTTATGAGAAACCGTTAAAAGAATTAGAAAATATATTGGAAGAAGTAAATGATAAGTATGCTCGTTATCCAATTTTATTTTTTTATGGTGTTGGTAATGGGCTTTTTATAAAAGGTTTATTACAAAATGAATCTCTTAAGCATATTGTTATTACTGAACCAAATATAGAATTATTATATATAGCATTAAATTTTATAGATATAGCAGATGATATTTTAAATAAAAGAGTTATTTTAAATATTTCAAAAAATATAAATTTTCCAGAAGTTGCTAAAATAGTTTATTTTAAAGATATAAAACCTTATGTAAAAATTTATAATCTTAATATAACTTCATCTTATTATGAACGATTGTATTCTGAAAATATTCAAGAGATAAATTCAGTTTTTTTAAGAGCTTTTAGACATATGGTAATTGGTCATGGTAATGATACTATAGACTCATTAATTGGTATTGAACACTATATGAAGCATATCCCTCTAATGTTAAAAAATTATAAAACTAAAGATTTATTTAAAAAGAAAAATAGTGATTTAGCTGTAATTGTATCTACTGGACCATCTTTAGATAAGCAACTAGCTTTACTTAAAGAGTATGCTCCATATATAACTATTATATGTATAGATGCTTCTTTATCTGTTTTAAGAAAACATAATATAAAACCAGATATTGTTATATCTATAGAACGAGTTGCTAAAACATCATTATTTTTTGAAAATATGGATGATGAGCAAACAAAAGATACATATTTTGTTGTATCAACTCTAACCCATCCTGATACAGTTAGGAATCTTGAAGGTAAAAAATTACTTCTTTCTATGAGAGGATTGGCTTATATGCGTTATTATAAGCTAGATGATTTTGGATATCTTGGGGCTGGGATGAGTGCAGCAAATATGGGATATGAGCTTGCTCTTTCTATGAATTATGATCATATTGCATTAATAGGTCAAGATTTGGCTTTTTCTGAAGATGGTAAAGCAAGTCACTCTAAGGGACATATTTTTAATGCAGATGAGATTAAGATACAAGATTCTGATCTATATACTCCTAAGTATGGTGGTAAAGGGGAGATAAGAACTACTTTAGTTTGGGATATGTTTAGGAACTTTTTTGAACATGATATAGCTGAAGCAAATATATATAAAGTAAATACATATAATTCTACAGAGGGTGGAGCTAGAATAGAGGGTTCTATAGAAAAACCATTTAAAGATGTATTAGAAGATGTTGTAGATAAAACAAAAGAAAAAGAGAAAATTAAATTAAGAAGAGTAAGAAAAGATTTATATAAAAAACTTATCTCTAAAGCCATTGAAAAAACACAATATATGTATGATTATGGTATAAATCTTAAAAAAGATGTTGAAGAGTTATTTTTAAAAGTTGCAAAAGAATATGAAAGAATTAAAGAATTAAAAAGAGAAGAGGTTGATTATGATAAACTTTTAGAATTTATAGATGAAATTGATGTTATAAAAGAGGAAGTTGAAACTCTTGATTTTGCAAAAATGTACACAGATACAGTTCAATCTTATATTTATCACCAAGAATTAGAATTAGCAAAACTTATGGTTGAAAATTCTAAAACTGATGATGAAAAAAAAGATAAGTTAATTAATTGGATAAAAGTTCATCAATATTGGCTATTTTCATTGGCAGGTGGTATAGAAGCTCAACTTGTAACTATGGAAAAAGGTGATGAGAATAAAATATTAATTAAAAATAGAAGAGAATTAGAAGATAATGTAAAGTCTTAAATTAAGACTTTACAAATCTCTTTGTCTATCTAACCAAACCATAAGACCTTTTTGAGCATGAAGTCTATTTTCAGCTTCATTGAAAACTATCTTTGAGTGTTTCTCAAACAACTCTTCACTAACTTCTAAACCTCTATAAGCTGGTAAGCAGTGTAAAAACTTAGCTTCATCTTTAGCTAGACTCATCATAGCATCATCTACCATAAAGCCATTAAAGATTTTAATTCTTTCCTCTTTCTCATCCTCTTGCCCCATTGATGTCCAAGTATCTGTTGTAACTACTGTTGCATCTTTTACAGCAACTTTTGGGTCATTCATAGTTTTTATAACTGCTCCACTTTGTTTTGCAATTTCAAGTGATTCTTCTAAAACTTTCTCATCTACTTCGTAACCTTTTGGAGTTGCTATTCTAAGTTCAAACCCTAACTTTGCACAAAGCATCATCCAAGAATGAGTCATATTGTTACCATCTCCAACATAAGCTACTACCAAGTTATCAGCAGAGTTATGCTCAAGTAGTGTCATATAATCAGCTAAAAGTTGTACAGGATGGTAAGTATCAGTTAGACCATTTATAACAGGAACTTTAGAATAAGATGCAAACTCCTCTATCATAGAGTGCTCAAAAGTTCTTATCATAACCATATCACACATACTACTGATAACTCTTGCTGTATCTTTTATAGGCTCACCACGACCAAGATGTATATCACGGTTACTTAAAAAAAGTGCATGACCACCAAGTTGTGTCATACCAGTTTCAAAACTAACTCTAGTTCTAGTTGAACTTTTTTCAAAAATCATAGCTAATGTTTGGTTTTCAAGTTCTTTGTTATAAACTTTATTTTTAAGGTTCTTTTTTATAGTTAAACCTATATCGATAATCTCTAAAATTTCCTCTTTTGTAAAGTCTTTTAGTGTTAAAAAATGTCTCAAGTTATTTCCTTGTTTATATGTTATAATTTTGATAATGAAAAATAAAAGGAGTTATGATTTAAGATGATGTAGTGGGAGGGTGCTGACACACCCTACTGAACCACAAATCTAAATAGAAAGGAGTTTCAATGAAAAGGGTCATTGAAATTCTTAAGATAATTGTAGCAATTATTAATCTAATTGTCAATATCTTAAGAAGTGAGTGGGAATAATCCCACTTACAAGCCTTTGTTTAGTCGCATCATCTTAAATGATAGCTTTTAT
>JAMOQV010000226.1 GCA_027068615.1 Helicobacteraceae bacterium
GGTGAAACTCTAAATAATCCAAAGATAAGAAAACAGATACTAGGTGAGTAACCTTTTTTATTTAAAAATCTAATTAAAGCCCATAAAATAGGGCTTTAAGTTACTCTGCTACTTCAACAGTAACTGGAGTTGATTTCCTTTCAACTAATATTACTATATTTTACAATAAAATATAAAACTATCTAAAAGACACTATTTTAAGATGTTACTACATTTATTTGTATTACTATATTATACAAATAAATGCTATCTTTTACAATGTATGGGTAGCCATCAATGCCATTAAGTTAAGCTTATAAGCACCTAATTTACGAGCTTTCATCTGATTAATTTCCAACATTTTTCTTCTTCCTTTTGAGGTAATTTATTGAGTTTGTGGCTATAGTGGATTTATTAATATTTTTATCCAACCGTGGTTTTGATTTTCGATTTGGTCGAATTAGTATTGTATTTGTCAGAAAAAGCTTCTCCATCTGTTGCAACATATCTTCTATTGGTTCATCTAAGTACAAAAGGTCAAATACTTTATGTTTGATGATATTAAAAGAGACTGCTTTATTAACTTTTTGCACATATTTATTATCTTTAGTTTTCTCTTTTAAATCTTGATTTATATCATAAGTCATTGCTGATTCATAATTGGTTAAGAATATGGTTGCAAAAAAATCTTGTTTTACAGATAATGCACTTTTCCCTGTAAAGTTCTCTAAAGAAAGTCTATTTTTTATTAAATCATAGTATGTTTCTATACCCCATCTAAGGGAATATAACTCTTTAAACTCAGATGTTTTAAATACTTCTCTATCAAGTACATTTGTTGCCAACACTTCTACTGTGCCATTATCTAAAATCACTTGTACAAATCGTATTTTTAACTTTGTAGGTAGACCTAAACTCTCTAAATCATCTTTTATAATTTTAGGTACATTTATATCAAGTATTACATCTTTTTTTTCACTATGTGGAGCAAAAAGAAACTTAGCTTTTGAAAAGCTATTTATTCTAATACTACATACTATCTTTGTTTTATTATGAGCAGCTGCAAAGAGTTCAAATGATGGATAACCTCTATCCATAATTACTATGTCATTATCATTACAATATTCAAAGTGTCCCATTGCTAAAGTTCTTTCATCATAAGCAATAAGGTCATTGTCTTTACTACTATTTTTATTCATAATACAAGAATCTATAGAAACACTATTAAGCACATCAAACAAGCAAGAAACCCGTGCTTGTGATACATCTTTTGCATAATCTTTTATCTGGCATTTAACCTTCATTGGATTAAATTCTCTCTTAACATCCTCTGTATTTGGAAGTGTAACGATTGAACCATCTACGGCTAAGATTCTAAACCCTTTATAGGTTTCATAATCTCCATCTTTATAAAAAATCTCTGATGCCATTTGAGCAAATTCTTCAAAAGCAGTATAGTTAAGTTTTGCTCGTGCTTGTGTATAAGCACTATTGGAGATAGTAACATCCTCACCTAAAGCTAATTGTGTATCATTAATACTGTTTTGTAAAGATTTATTGCTCTTTTTTATTATCATGGTCATAATTTTAGTAAACCCTAATTTTCTAACTCTTGTAAAAGAATTTATTCCAACTTTATGTTTTGTTTGAAAAACTTCTTCTCTTTTTTTGTCTTTAAAAACTCCTGAAATTTCAGTAGTTTTTTTTAACATAACCAACCCTTAATATATAAATATATTATACTCAATAATCACTTTTAAATAGCTTTCAAACCCCTGTAATTAGGTGTTTATTGATACTTTAAAAACACTTTTAAAGTATGTATTCAACAAACTAAATCCATTTTTTTTAGCTCTTTTTATTGCTTAACTTAATGGCATTGAACCCCCCCTCATTTACAAGAGTTTTTTCTATCGCTTGATTAAAATCAGCCATCTTTTTTATCATTTTTATAATAACTACTAGCCCCAAAGAACTTTACGGCATTGTACATACACCAAATTTTAAATTTACTAACACCTAAAACCTCCATAGCTTCTTTAAAGATGTTATCTGCTACCCTTTTATCTACTAAATGTGTTTGATAAAGATAGTCGTGTAAAACAGCTGCCTTAGTGTACTTTCCACTAGGTGGTAATATGTTCCAGAAGATGCGAGGAACAGATGCAAAGTCTGTTATAAACCCCTTAGGAACGGCTATCTTTTGATTTAGTAGTTTTGAGTGATAAATTAGTTTTTTTACCAATCTTCTTTTTCTACCACCGTTTAAAATCTCTACATAAAGTTCACTATAAAATTTTGAATGCATCTGTTACCTCTTTTTTTCATCTTTTTTCCTTATTTTAAACTGTTATATATTCTTACTAGTGTGTAGTCATCTACACTTTCAGCTGGTATTGGTGGCATCACTATTCCGTTTTTTTGTCTTCCACCTGTTCTTATATAAGTTTTAAAACTTTCTACATCACTAAAAATTGCACCTAGATTTTGAAGCATCATATCTGGTGTATTGTGGCATTGGATGCAAA
The DNA here is from genome assembly GCA_027068615.1 of Helicobacteraceae bacterium. Classification (GTDB taxonomy): domain Bacteria; phylum Campylobacterota; class Campylobacteria; order Campylobacterales; family Sulfurimonadaceae; genus Sulfurimonas. The sequence continues at coordinate 2,508 of JAMOQV010000226.1, forward strand.
CTATACCATTTAATGCTTTTACACTATTTTTATAGTTATCAAAACTTTCTAACACGAAGTCAAGCTTACTTTCACTTACTCTTACTCTCTCGTGCATCCCGTTCATCTGTGAATACATCAAACCAACTACTATAAGAGTAGCAAATACTGCATAACTAAGATACTTATTTAACGGCATCCCTTGTATAGTTTTTTGTTCTTGTATAAATGAGTACATCTCATCTATCTTTTTAACATACATCGGTATCATATCGTTATAATCTACCTCTTCGTTATCTTGTTGCATCGTCTAAGTCCTCTCTCATTTCCTCAATTGTTTTTATAACTTTGGCTTGAACGAGTGTAAAAACCTCCCCACTAGCACTTGCAAACATACAACTTATAAAGGTTAAAAGGCTTTGGTCTGTTATGTAGTTGGTATAATCTAGTACTAGATATGTACCCAAACCTACCAAACCACCTAACAAACTATTTATAAAAACAAAAAGGGTGTCAGGCACTAAAAGTAAACTTTTCTTAGTTTTATCTTAATTTCACTATTTTTATTTTTTTTTACTTGTGGGAAAAAATCGCCAAACCCACCAGTTCGCCAAACCCACCAGTTCGCCAAACCCACCAGTTCGCCAAACCCACCAGTTCGCCAAACCCACCAATTCGCCAAACCCACCAG